>NZ_ASSB01000084.1:0-78407 GCF_000520755.1 Paenibacillus sp. 1-18 | reverse complement strand
CCACCCGCCAATCAGACGGGCTCCCGCTTCATACCATTGGCGGGCATTCTGCCCGAACGTCTCTGCACAAGTGGTGCCGTGCCATGTTTTGGTGACCGGGTCATATTCCTCCCCCAGATTGGGGTACACCACCACAGGCTTATCCGTATGGCTGCGCATTTCATGAATAAGCGATGGAATGAATTGCGGCAGAGTGCAATTGATTCCCACAGCTGCCACCTGCTCGTGGTCATTCAGCCATTCAGCGCAAGCGGCGGCAGATTCGCCGTTACTGATGTGCTGGCCGTCCTTTGCACTAAAGCTGATCCAGGCATACGTGCCGGGGAACTCCTGCAGCAATCGGGCAATGGCCTTGGCTTCGACCAGACAAGGTATCGTTTCACAAGCCAATATATCCGCCCCCGCCTCAATGAGAGCCTTCATCCGCGGTCGATGAAACTCGACGAGCTCTTCTTCGCTCAGCTTGTAATCACCGCGATACTCTGAGCCATCCGCCAAAAACGCCCCATAGGGTCCGACAGAGGCCGCGACTAGCGGCTTGGGGCGATGCTGCTGATTTGCCTCATTCGTAACTTCGGCCCAAAATTCATCCCGTGCCTGCACAGCAATCCGCACCGATGATTGAATCATCTCCAGCGCCTCATTTTCGCTCAGCCCCCGTTGAACATAGCCTTCCACGGTAGCCTGATAGCTCGCAGTAATCGCGCAGTCTGCCCCGGCTTCAAAATAATCCCTGTGTACGCGCTTGATGGACCCCGGATGCTCATGGAGTATTTTAGCTGACCATAAGCTATCGTTCAGATCATGCCCATGACGTTCCAGTTCGGTCGCCATTGCGCCATCCAGTACGATCAGCTGAAATTCGTCCAGTATATGTTGTATCGGATTCATGCGGACCCTCCTGCTCGCTTTTCTTTTTAACCCACTGATCAGGTTGGAATTAATTCCTTATATTATAGCCTTTGTTTGAAATAAAACAATATGCTGAATAAGGAAGAACCAATTCTCCATAATAAGGACGTATACCTAACGAAATGGAGGACAATCGGATGATTGACAATCTCGAAAGTAATTACAACTGCGCCCATGCAGGGCAGGATCTTCATCAGCTCAAGCAGGAGCTCGCTGCGCTTCAGGCACAAGGTAGCAACGACCAAGCTTCCAAGGAAGCCATTCATCGGCTGGAAAATCAAATTTCGTTCATCTTGAACAAATGCGATATTAACAATTAGTTGAGCTTGACTGTTTCGGTATAATAAAATACACAACAGGCTTGCCTTAGAAGACAAGCCGGTTGTGTACGCTTAAGTTTATGGAAACAGGTACGAAATTACAAGATTCCCCGTATCTCATCCAACGACTGCACCTTTTCCTGCTGCATCCATTGTTCGAGTCCGTATACCAGCTCGGCCCCTGCATGCAAATGGACAAAATTATACGTTCCCACCTGAATGGCAGCGGCCCCTGCCATAATGAATTCAATAATGTCCTCCACCGAACTGATGCCGCCCATGCCGATTACCGGAATTGACACCGCCTGCGCCACCTGATGAACCATGCGCAAGGCAATTGGCTTAATTGCCGGGCCGGAAAGACCCGCATACGTGTTGGCGAAGACACTCCGACGACGACGTATATCAATTTTCATCGCAGAAAATGTATTGATCAGCGAAACACCATCTGCGCCTTCTTCTTCGCACATAACCGCCATCTGTGTGATGTTCTCTGCATTGGGGGACAGCTTGACGACCAGCGGGAGCGCCGTTACGTTACGCACCTGCCGCACAACGTCCCGCGCGACCTCCGTCTGGATACCGAATTGCATCCCGCCCTGCTTGACATTGGGACATGAAATGTTCAATTCCAGCATATCAACGCCCCTACGATTCATCGTGCGGCGTTTTTGCGCATTTTCCGTAATCATAGCTACGGCCTGAACGTATTCCTCCAGGTTGGAGCCGCCTACGTTGGCAATAACAGCCGTGTTCCAGCGAGTCATGTCATCCAGTTCATCCTTCAAAAAGGCGGCAACCCCCGGATTCTCCAGCCCCACACTATTGAGCATGCCGGATGCAGTCTCATGTATTCGTGATCCCGTATTACCAGCCTTCGGATGAAGGGTCAGTCCCTTGCCGACGATGCCGCCCAATAACTCAGGAGAATAAAATTTTGCATATTCACGCCCGAAGCCAAACGTGCCGGAAGCCATAATGATCGGGTTCTTGAACGGTACACCCGCAATATTACACGCCATGGAGATCATCAAACTCCACCTCCTCCACCGGGAATACAGGCCCTTCCTTACATACCCTACGATTGCCTTCACGGGTACGCATTGTGCAGCCCAGACATGCGCCAATACCACAGGCCATGTGTCTTTCTGTTGAAATATATAAACGCGACGATGTCCCCTCCGTTTTTATCGCGAGCGCTTGTAGCATTGGCGTCGGCCCGCAGGAAAACATATTCACATAGAGAGCCGGATCGACCTGTTCAATGATACTTCCTCCAACCTTGACTTGCACAGATGCCGCCACAGCTTCAAATGCCTCAACCCCGAAGGCTTGCTGTGCAAACCCCAGATAAACGTGCGCATGCGGGTAATGCTTCGCAGCCAGCAGCAATGGAGCCGTCCCCATTCCACCGCCAACTAAAGCCAGGCTTCCCTCTACCTGCGGAAAACCATTGCCGAACGGTCCTTCCAGTTGAATCTCCTGACCCGGCTGTAGCTGGGAAAACAGGCTTGTCCCCTCTCCAACAACCCGGTACAAAAAGGAAATATGATCTTCCCCGATATCATAAATGCTAATAGGTCTGGGTAGCAGTGGGTAATTCATTCCGCTGCGCAGCATGTAGAACTGCCCCATTTTTCCTTTAAAGGTCCCCTCAATTTTCATCACATAGATGCCCGGAACAAGTGCCACATTTGAAATTACGTTAGCCATATAACCCCTCCACTAACCACTCATTATAACGTAAAAGCAGCAACTGTTACGTGACTATTTTCACAATTTTAGATGATGTTTTGTCCTCTGGTCCGTGATACAAAAAAAAAGCGTACTCCTGTAAGAGAGTACGCCTGTAGATTTAACTAATGGCTTCGCGTTCCGAATTGCGACTGCCTTGGGAGTCCTTGCGAATCTGCTTGCTGCGCAGCTGTCCGCAGGCCGCGTCAATGTCGGTCCCATGTTCCAGCCGGACGCTACAGCTAATACCCTGCTTTTTCAATACATCATAGAAACCGGTAATGGATTCCGACTCGCTCCGCTGGTATTGGCTATGCTCATCCACCGGATTGTAAGGAATCAGGTTCACGTTCGCCAGATTGCGACGGTGGCCTACCAGCTCAGCCAGCTCCAGCGCGTGCTCCTTACCGTCATTAACATCCTTCAGCAAGATGTATTCCAGCGTAATCCGACGATTCGTTTTGTCCAGATAATAATCAATAGCCTGCATGAGCTTTTCAATCGGAATCGCCCGGTTGATCTTCATAATGCGGGTACGAATCTCGTCATTCGGCGCATGGAGTGAAATCGCCAAATTGACATGCAGATCGGAATCTGCAAATTCAATAATTTTATCGGCAAGTCCACTTGTAGAAACGGTAATATGCCGAGGGCCAATCGCCAGTCCTTTGTGATCCTTAATGACCCGAATAAAATCGGACAGGTTCACAAAGTTATCAAACGGCTCGCCAATCCCCATCACAACAACGTGAGTGACCTGGTCGCCCGGACGTTCTTTGTCCAGATACAGCTGCACCTTCATAATTTGCTCTACAATTTCACCGCTGGACAGGTCACGACTTTTCTTCAACAGTCCGCTCGCACAGAAGCTGCATCCAATGTTACAGCCCACCTGCGTCGTCACACATACAGACAGTCCAAACTTATGCCGCATCAGTACAGTCTCTATTAAATTACCATCTTGTAGCCTGAACAAAAACTTGACTGTCCCGTCTGCTGACTGCTGCTTTACATGTTCCTCCAACGTTTCAATAGAAAAATGCTCTTCCAACATGCGAACGCAGGTCTCATGAACCTCCGTCATCGCTGCAAAATCAGTAATCCGCTTCCGGTACAATGCGTCCCATACCTGCAACGCACGAGATTTCTTATGTCCATGCTCCATGAGCCATGCTGTCAATTGGTCTAGCGTTAATCCATAAATGGATTCTTTTTTCATGTTCGATCCTCTTTTCAAAGCATTAAAATTCGTATTTCTATATATAAACCCTAGCCATCACGACTCGTCTCAACTATCATTGCATCATAGCATGTTTGAGCGCTCTGCGCTATTCAAACACTTCTTCTATTGTCCCAAATTTTAATTATGAACACAAGGGGGCAGGCTGTTGGTATCCTGTTCAACAAAGGCACGTAAAGACAGGATTACGGACACCGCCAATGATATGATTACAAAGGTGCTGCCAGCTTAACTCAGACGGCACATCAGATCGGATTCATGCCTTGGGAACAGGTGATGATATACTCGGAATATGTCTGGACATGAAGCATGGGGGATTGCCGTGCAGAGGATTACCGATGTGAAGTATGGATTCCGATTATGAAAAAGTAAACCAATGAACCGGCTGCATACAACAGTCGGTTCAATCTCTTTCATCCCCTACCCTGCCTTAATGCGCCTCGGATAACTCCCCAAGCTCCTGCTTCAACACGGAATACAGCCTTGCACCTGCCAGCTTTAGCGGAGCCTCTGTTGCTTTACACAGAAGACCGAAGGTCATATCAATCAAACTGCCGCTTAATTCCTTCACCACTGTTCCTGCCGGGACAGGACTGACCAGAATTTGTGGCACAAGGGCAATACCCAAATCGCTTTCCACATAAGATTTCAGAGCGGTCATGCTGCCAATTTCCATCGTATCTAACGTGGTTATTCCATATTCCTTCATGACCATTTCAAGCTTGCGACGATAAGGACAGATGGTTGACGTAATAAGCAAGCGATGCCCCTGCAAATCTGCTGGTCCAATGCATTCCTTTTCTGCAAGCGAATGATGTTCAGGCATCAAAACCACAAAATTCTCCTTAAACAAAGGTTCAAAATATAGCTCTGTGCCCAAATCCGGTGCAGAGCATAACGCGACATCCATATCCCCTTTAAGAATACGCTCGCTTAGCGTGGGTGTATTCCCAAACTCAACCGATATACGAATGTTCGGGTAATTCGATAAGAACCGTTTTAGAATCCTCGGTAGTCGGTAGCTGGCGGTTGGTTCGGTCACTCCTATACGAATATGACCTGCGGTCCCCGTTTGCAGCTCCTCCATGTTCTTCTGCAATTGCTCCATGTCCTGTACAATATGCAGGCTCTGCTCATACAGCAGCCTGCCCGCTTCGGTTAGTTTTATTTTCTTGCCCCGTTCCATCAGTTGAACTCCCATATCGGCTTCAAGCTTCTGCATTTGCATCGTCACTGTAGATTGTGCATAATTCATCTCTTCCGCTGCACGAACAAAACTACTGTACTTCACAATCATTTGAAATGTTTTTAGCATTTTAATATCCATATGCTTACTCCTAATATGAATTCAATTTTATTGAATCATCTGTTCATATAATTCAATTATACAGAACTAAACACATAATCTACAATGATAAATAAGGAGTGATGAAGATGGATTTACAACAAACGATAGCACTAGTTACGGGCGGAGGTACAGGGATTGGGAGAGCTATTTGCCTGGCGTTGGCACATCGAAAGGCGACGGTAATCGTCAACTACTCGCGCTCTAAACAGGAAGCCGAGGAAACGGTGCGTATGATTCTTGAACAAGGTGGACGTGCTGTCGCATTGCGGGCGGATGTTTCCCAGGACAAGGAGGTCCGAAGCATGGTCGATCAAATTGTTCAGCAATTTGGAACAGTAGATATACTCGTGAATAACGCCAGTATTACACAGCATATTCCTATGGATGATCTGGAAGCAGCCACTGAGGAAGTTTGGGATGCACTTTTGGATGTAAATGTAAAAGGCATGTTTTACTGTGCCAGGGCCGTAGCTCCTTTTATGAAAAAAAGCAAACGAGGCGCTGTTGTCAATCTGGGAAGTATCGCGGGACAAACCGGCTTAGGCTCCTCACTGCCCTATGCCGTATCCAAAGCAGCCGTTCATGGACTGACGAAATCGTTAGCACGGGTTTTGGCACCGGAGATTCGGGTCAATTGCATCGTGCCTGGAGCGGTAGCGACAAGATGGTGGGCAGGCAGGGAGGAACAGATGAAACAACTGGCTCCTCATTTGCTTCTACAGCGCATTTCCACACCTGATGATATCGCCAGCATGGTGTGTTCTGCCTTGGAGCAGGAAGCCATGACAGGCCAGATTATTACGGTAGACAGCGGACAAACGCTGTAATCAAAACAAACCGCCTTCCCAGCAAGAAGGCGGTTGTTAATACTATCGTACTCCATCATTGACTCCTTTTAAGCTTACAGGTATCGCAATTCTTGCAGCTTTAACGAATTTAGCAAATAAAAACCGAACAAGCAGCCCCATAATTAAGAGTTGTAGAGGAAAGTTGGCTATCCCTCAATGATCTGCTTTTAAATCTAAGCCAAATCTCTTCAGCTCAATAAAAATACCCTCCAGTCGCTTCCCTTTTTCCGTTAACGAATATTCGACACGCGGGGGAACCTCGGGATAAACCTTCCTCTCCAACAAACCATTGTCTTCAAGCTCCTTCAGGCGTAGGGAAAGCGTTTTGGGACTAATCCCCTTCATGGACTTCAAAAGCTGGCTAAATCGCAATGTTCCTTCGATAAGAAGGTCACGAATGATTAAAAAGGTCCATTTCGTTCCAATTAAATCAAGCGTCTGGGCAATAGGGCATGGCTCGCCTGGTATCCCTTTGGTTAATTCAATGGGCTCTTGAACGTGCATAGGAACCATCCTCCCAATAATATCTGCTAAACCCAATAGTATCACAATAATTCCTTTAGGGAAACTATATGAATTAAATATCACTACTTCCCTAAATGAATTTAATGCATATACAATATCGTTGTAGCAGAGAACACGTTCTCTAACATAAGGAGGTAATTAACCGTTGGGAACAGGGGTAACAAAGACAGTAGGAAAAGGGGATGGAGAAAATGAAAAATATACTCATCATTAATGGTCATCAAAAGTATGATGCGGCCGAAGGGAAATTGAACCAAACCTTGATGGACAATATGGTGCGGCTCTTAAGTAAAGAGAACAACATCAAAACAACGACTATTCAAAACGGCTATACGATTAGCGAGGAACACGAAAAGTTCCTATGGGCGGATGTGGTCATCTACCAAACGCCTATCTATTGGTTCAGTGTTCCAGGATTATTGAAGACTTATATGGATGAAGTTTACGCTTACGGTGTATTCTTCACGGGTGCTCGTGAATATGGAAACGGCGGCTTGTTAACCGACAAAAAATATATGTTCTCAACGACCTGGAATGCCCCGGAAAAAGCCTTTAATGATCCAGCTCGCTTTTTTAATGGCGATAGCTTGGAAGGAGCGCTCCGTCATTTGCATTCTGCACATACATTTCTCGGCATGAAGCCTCTGAAGAGCTTTGCATGCTATGACGTCGTTAAAAACCCGAATATCCCCCAATTTATTACTAACCTTGATACACATCTACAAGCCGTATTCAATGATTAATACATTCAGCTAACATAGGAGGTTATTGAATTGAAAAATCAAAAAATTGTGATTATTGGTGGAAGCTCTGGTATTGGTTTAGAGACAGCCAAGCAAGTCATTTCGCTGGGTGCGGAAGTGGTTATCGCCAGCCGCTCGGAAGATAAATTGCACAAGGCCAAAGAAATGCTGGGCCCACGGGCTGCAGCGTATGTGCTCGATACGACAGACGAGCAGCAGGTAAAGTCCTTTTTTGAACAAGTCGGCGGATATGATCATTTGGTCATTAGTGCAGCAGAAACATCCGGTGGATCATTTCTCCAGTTGGAAACGGATCAAGCGCGCAAGCTATTCGAAAACAAGTTTTGGGGCCAATATTATGCAGCTAAGTACGGAGCACCGAAGCTCTCAGCCCAGGGGTCCATTACCCTATTTTCCGGTGTGGTGGCATACAAACCGATGATTGGGTCCTCAGCGCTTGGAGCTGTTAATGCAGCCGTTTCAAATCTGGGGCAAACCTTGGCGCTTGAACTTGCTCCGATCCGCGTGAATATCGTCTCACCCGGCATTATTGATACACCTTCCCGCAGCAAAATGCCTGAAAATGCACGTAATCAGTTCTATGATACGGTGGCAAACAAGCTCCCTGTAAAACGAGTGGGGCATCCGGAGGATGTTGCACAAGGCGTACTTTATTTAATCCAAAATCATTTTGTGACCGGAACCATTCTCCATGTGGATGGAGGGCACTCTCTAACATAAACGCTTTGCTAAAAATGATCCCTGGCTAGAGCATAGCTTGAACTTAACAAACGGAGAACGCTCCCGCGCCTTTGCTTGGGCGTCCTCCTTCTTAGCTCACCAATGAGCTTTATTCCAACGCTGAATCCGACGTTTGTTTCTCAAAATAGTGTGAATCATCTTATGATTGGGGAGCTGCTTGAACAACTTATGTCCGGGATGCGGATTGGCCTCGATAATCCAGATTTGACCACTCTTCTCAATAGCAAGATCAATCCCCAGCTCGCGAAACGGATGATTTTTATCTATCGTGTCGGCAACTATTTTAGAAAGTTCAACGATCTGGTCCAGAATCTCTTTCATTTTCGTTCTGTCATGTTTAAAGACCTTTAAAAGCACCTTGGACAACGGTGCCGCATGTCCCCCTTTGCGGTAATTGGTAACCACTTTTTTGGGTGCGGCAACACGGCCAGTTATTCCTGAAATGATCCATTCCGACTCCGGCTTCTGCATATATACCCTGGCATCAAAAATTGAACCTTTGTACTTGGCTAACCGAAGCCCTTGCTGTACCAAATAACGGCGGTGGGGCATCCGAAAGGTTCTGATCGCTTTTCTCACTGCGTAGGCTCTGACTATTCTTCGACTGGAGCCGCAGCGAATCTCATACCTTCTCCCCAGTTTTTTGGCCCGTATAATACCAGTTCCCCCGCTTCCAAAATTAGGCTTAATGAAAACCGTCCGATGTTCGTCCAACATGCGCAATGTCCTTGCATTGCTTATCCAACGGGTTTCCGGCAAATGAGAACTTAAAGCGGGATGTTGTCGCATTTCCTTATATTGAATCATCTTTCCAATGGGCACGAGTATCCCTCTATTCTGTGGGTTTTTGCACGCATTACATGAATATTCATCCATAATCTACCTTGGTAACGGCGAATGCCACAGTTTGCTATAAAAGAGGCATATCCCTCTCTATCCTATCTTCTTTTGATTCAAGAGAGAGATGAGCAGTGTGTTCATTACATGGCGCAATTATTGCATTTACCTATAAATCTAATTCCATTTATATATTAGACCAATATCAGCTTCGGAGATATGATGTATTAAAAATATCGTAAGGAGGAACATTAACATGTCCATTTATGATTTCCAGGCAACCACCATTTACGGGAAACCAGTTGAATTCTCAGAGTATAGAGGAAAAGTTCTCCTCATCGTAAATACAGCCAGCAAATGTAGCTTCTCAAGCCAATTTGCCGATCTGCAAAAACTCTACGAAAGACGGAAGGGACAAGGCTTTGAAATTCTCGCTTTTCCATGTAATCAATTCAATAAAAAAGAGCCGGATAGCCACTCGGAATTGCAGAAAATCTACCAAGATGGGCATGGCCTAACGTTCCCACTATTTGAGAAAACAGATGTAAGAGGTTCTTCACCACATCCATTGTTCCAATATCTGATAGAGCAAGCGCCATTTCAGGGCTTCGATCCCCATACCAGGGAAGGTCAAACCATGGAGGATTTTCTACGGGATAAGTATCCGGACATCTACGCTGGCGATGGGATTAAGTGGAACTTCTCCAAATTCCTGATTGATCGTGATGGTCGTGTAAGAGGAAGGTTTGAAGTAACGACAGAGCTCTCTGCCATAGAAGCTGTCATCCAATCACTGTTATAGCTTCTCTGCTGTCTCCTTTAAATATTTTCAGAAAAGAGTATCAAGTGACAAATATTATTTTTTGTCATTTGATACTCTTTGTGTTATCCTGATTGCAAGGAGGTGAATTACACGGCGAACAGGTCGTGGCTTTATGGAAAAACCCTCAGATGTATTGACTAAAAAACAGATTCTTGTCGCGACAGAAGAAACACTCAGGCGGTTTGGTATAGCCAAAACCTCCGTAACTGATGTTGCTAAAGTATTAGGTGTGAGTCATGGCAGCATCTACCGACATTTTAATAGCAAAGCTGAACTCCTCGAAGGTGTGACCGAAAAATGGCTGAATGAAAAGATTATCGTTCCACTGTCGAAGGTGGGCCTGGATTCATCCTTAACAGGCGCATCCCTTTTAAAACGATATATACAGACTTTGGTCGAACTCAAGCATTACTACGCCCGTGATGACGAGGAAATGTTCCAGATGTATACCCGGGTCACCGAGCAAGCGGCTGATTTCATCGAACAGCATATTGACCATATTGTTAAGCAACTCGCTGACATCATTACACGGGAAGGCATCACATCGGATCAGCCAGCACAACTGGCTCGTACTCTTTTCCATGCTACAGCACGTTTTCATCACCCTGCTCATGCTTACGAATGGAAGAATCCTAAAATAGATCAGGAGTTTTCGGATGTGTGGGCGCTTTTGGAACATGGAATCTCTTGAGAAATATATGGAAGGAAGGTTGAACACTCATGAAGCATTTGGACGGAAAAACAGCGATTGTCACCGGGTCATCGAGAGGGATTGGACGTGTCATTGCGGAGCAATTGGCGGAACTGGGCGCTCATGTAGTCATTAATTATGCCAGCAGCCCGGATAAAGCCCAACAGGTCGTAGAAGGTATTATTGAAAAAGGCGGCAAAGCTATCGCGATCCACGCCGATCTGGGCAAGATGAGTGATATTGAAGCATTATTTACGAATACCATTGCTGAATTTGGCAGATTAGATATTCTGGTTAACAATGCCGGACTGATGATTACCAAGCCGCTTACTGACGTGACAGAAGCCGATTTTGACAAACAATTTGCACTGAATGTAAAAGGCACCTTCTTTGCTTGCCAGCAGGCCATAAAGCACATGGAGAACTACGGAAGAATCGTGAACCTGTCCACGTCCGTAATTGGACAAATGTTCCCGGCCTATAGCGTATACGCAGGCACCAAAGGTGCCGTTGAACAATTTACCCGCCAGCTTGCCAAGGAGTTCGGAAATAAACATATTACGATTAATGCTGTGGCTCCCGGCCCTGTAAATACTGAACTTTTTCAAGTAGGGAAAACCGCGCAGCAAATCGAAGGTATGAAAAAGCTGAATGCGTTCGGCCGTCTAGGTGAACCCGAGGATATTGCAGATGTGATTGAGTTTCTGGTCAGCGCCAAATCACAATGGGTTACCGGGCAGACGATCCGCGTCAACGGGGGATTTATCTAAAAAACTGAAATCGAAGGATGTAAAATGCAGGTACATGGAATGGAGGCTGCACACGTTCATGATATTACACAAAGGTGAAACCCTATTTCGACAAGGGGAATCCGGCCCTCTGTATCGGCTAAAGAGCGGCTTGTTAAAAATCATCCGAGTCCACGAGGATGGCTCGCAAATTTTAGTCAACGTTATTGTGCCCGATGAAATCATCCCGCATCACTCCCTAATCAGCCCCAATCCGTATTATGGTACAGCGATCGCACTGGTATCCTGTGAGATTGAGGTTCTGTCACAAAAGGAATGGTATCAATCGCTAGAGCAGGACCCGACGCAATGCCGGGCTATCGCTTTGCAGCTACAAGACAAACTGCGCATGATGCAGCAGCGGATCGACCAGCTCACTGAAGTTTCGCCTGCTGAAAAGCTTCGGAAACTTCAGAACTGGTTCCACTCCTATATTGCACCTGCCACATTAACGGACGTGCTGACACAAGAGGAAATCGGACAATTCATCGGGCTGCGCCGGGAAACGATTAACCGGCTATTGCGTGCTTCAAACGCTCCTTCTGCAAGAGATGATGCCGATAATGCATCTCGATAAGCATAAACCACTCCCTGGCATTCAGCGCACCAAATCTGGGATGAGGGATGGTACACCCTTCTGACGATTTACGGAGGACAGGTTCAACCTCTCTCATTTGGCGGACCACAGCCTGTAATCCCTCCACAATGTCTTCTTTGCTCGTCGGTTGCGGAGGAGTGTACTGCGGAGATGGTGGGACCTGGATACGCACTGGCGGAAAGCCTCCCAGATCAAAAACGGCTGTGCCCGCCTCCGTTTTAGCCCCCATCTCACCATTTGGCTTTAGGCAAAGCTCGATATTTTTAAGCTGCATATGGAGAGCAGAATTCACCAAGTGAAGGTACATTTGCCCAAGTGACCATTCACCCTCCTGCGGTGTATACTGCAATTGCTCCAAGCTAAAGCTGTCCAATTCATGGAGATAGTGTTGTACCGTTTCTTCAAAACGCTGTAAAGTTTCAGTTGTATTCATATACTTAAATACACCCCTTTTCATCAAGTAGCTTTACTATACACAAATGCTACTGACAGCAGTATGTCAGTAGCATTTCAACATTTTTTCGACTTCTGCACGTACTCGCTCCCGAAGGGTCTCAGGCTCCAATACAACCATATCCGCGCCCCATCCGAGTATCCATTGCAGTAATTCCTCCGGCTGCCTCACGCGAAAGAGTACATGCAATCCATCTGCACGCTCCTCCATGGTCTCCATGTAAAAATTGCTCGCTTCCCTCACTTTATCTGCGATATGTGGATGGGCTAATATACGAACATACTCATGACGGTCATCGACTTGCTTGTAATCCTGTAAATTAAAATCGACAGGGAGCTGAAACCTGTCCTCCAGCACGGTCAGCTCGTCCATACGGGACAAGCGGAAGTGGCGAAGCTGCTGCCGTAATTCACATTGCCCCATCAAAACCCACGAACCATGAAACAGTACAAGACCGTAGGGTGCAACTACACGCACACTTTGACGATTCCCATCGGCCTCTGGCATTCTTTTGGAGTAGCCGAAGCGTACCTTTTGTTTTTCCAATATCGCGAGACGCAGCGTTTCCAGATAGGTTTTTTCTCTAGGATCTACTCCTTTCCCCCCTGCGAACAGCCTGATGGTGGTACGCACCCGCGAAACCTCCCTGCGAATGCTCTCCGGTAAAATAGCTTCGATCTTCCGTCGGGAAGATTGCGCCTTGCTGCCGTATTCTGTATCAAATTTCTGCTCGACAAAATCTGTTCCTATCAGCAACGCTACGGCCTCTTCCACGTTAAAGCTCACTGGCGGCAGGAAGTAGCCCTCCATTAAGGAATATCCGATGCCTGGTGCTCCCACAATCGGTACACCCGATTCGCTTAAAGCCTGTATATCCCGATAGATGGTTCTTACACTCGTTTCAAATATAGCCGCCAAATCCTCTGCCCGTGAAATATGCTTGCGTTGCAGCTCTAGCACAATCGCTAGCAAACGGTCTGTTTTATTCATACCAGGGAACCCCCTCTGGAGGAATCTACATGTACTAATAATAAAAGAGCAATAAGGGCAGTACAACTACTGCAGCTTATTGCTCTTTTATATTGCATACCGGGTCACTCCATTACTTGAAAAACACTTTTTCGACGTTATACTTGGCCTTTTGTGAATTGATGATGTAGGTTTCATAAATTTCTCGTTCTACCGCATCTTCCACAATACAAACCTCGATAATCGCCACTTCATTCCGATACGCTTTCATCGGCGATACCGTATCTTCAAAATGCTTTTTAATTCTTTGTCTTAGCTTTCTTGCTTTACCAACGAACAGCAATTCCTCCTGTGCGTTATAGAACATAAAGATACCAGCCTTGTCTCTAGGGATCAGGTGAAAATCTGTAAATCCGTAAATATGGCTGAGCTCAGGGTTAACCTGCTTGGTAATCGTAATGTCCGGGGTGGGAATCGTTATATTGATCATTGTGTCACTTCCTCATTGTATATAGGTGTACATACTATCACAAATATGAAGGTAACACCATTGAAGATCGTCAAAGGGACGGACCAACGATGACAAATAACCCAGGCAGATACCGATGGACATAAAAAAAGATGACCCTGATGAATACACAGAGCCACCTCTTGATTGTCTATAGCCTCTTTCGTAATCTGTTCACGAGAGAAGGTACAGTCATTTTGTATCAACCGTTTTTGTAATCCGTAATGCGATGATACATCGTTTTATCCTTCAGCTTACGGAAATGGGATCTTGCCGGAAAAAGATTAGCTTCAATAATCCCGACACGTCCTTTTCGGTCTATTCCAATGTCCAGTCCATATATACGGTGCCCCGGGAAAAAAGTGCTTAATCTCTTCGCGGAACGGATGGAAACACGATCAATATGGGACTCTAATGCACTGGCAGACAGGTGTCGAATGGAAGATTGTCGAATGCCGGATTTAAAATGGTATAATGTTCCCTTACTCCGTGTATTGTTGGAAACAAAATAGCCTTTGCCTGCAACTTTGATAACCTTGCCTGTGACTACCCATACAGATGAGTTAATTCTCCGTTGAATGATGACTCTCATATCAAAAGGGCGTTTGTTGATGGTCGGACGGGTAATTCTGCGTTGAACCATATAACTGGCGTTCCCGATTTTTCTTCTAATATAATGATACGTATTGGTTCTGCCCCGTACTAAGGTTCTTTTATTCTCGTAGTGTACGATGTACTCATGGTTTCCTACCCAGGAGACCTGAAAGATCCCCCGGCCACGACTCCCCCACACCGGTTTCACGATAACATGCCCATACTTGGAGAGAAGTTCCGAAAAATTATACCTGTCCAGTAGCTTCGTTTCGGGGACGTAAGACCTCAGAGACGCATGCCTTCTCAATAACAAATATTTATACCACTTATCCTTTGCTGCTGATGCCATAGGGACTCCACCTTTCTCATCCGCATTTTATGCTACTGAGATAGCGTTCAAGCAATTCCAAAAATAACTCCATTTCCTTATACGTGATATCACCTATATTGGCAATTCGGAACGTATTTAGTTTCTCAAGTTTGCCGGGATAGATCATAATGCCCTTGCTGTAAAAATAATCATGCATAGATTGAAAATCATAACCTGCACAATGAGGCTCAAGAATGGAAGTAATGATTTTGGAGTGATGCTCCTCGGGAATGATATAGGTTAGACCTAAGCGGGTTAACCCGTTAATTAAGGTTTTCCAGGATGTCGCGTACCTTTCGTACCTTTTATCCACCCCTTCTTGCTTTAATTCCTCAATCGCTTGCCTAAGCGCATATAAGGTTTGGACTGGAGGTGTAAACCGCATCTGTCCATGTTCCACAAAATAGTTGTATTGAGCATACAAATCCAAATAATAGCTTCTTGGTTTCTGGCCTTTCAAATGCTCCAATTTGCTTTTTTCGGCGATCACAAACGAAACCCCGGCCATTCCCTGTAAGTTTTTGTTGGAGCTTGCCGCCAGGTAGGCAATATTCATTTCCTTTAATTGAATTGGAATGGCCGCAAATGAGCTCATGGCATCCACGATCATGTCGATTTGATACCTTTTGCATAGTTCTCCGATATCCTTCACCTTGTTAAGCAGGCCAGTTGTCGTCTCGTGATGAACGACGGCCAAATGGGAGACGGTGCGTTCAGAAGATTGGATATACCTCTCTAATTCAGCCAAATCAATAGCATCATCGGGAGGACTTTTGAATTCAAAATATTCCACTCCATAAACCTTCGCTATCTCGCACATCCGTTTTCCATAGGCTCCATTGCTGACAATGATCACCGCATCGTGATTCGGCACCGAACTGATGATGGACTCCACCGCTGCAGTACCCGACCCGCCAAACAATACGGTCGCATAATGATCCGGGTCTGCGACCAGCCGGGTAAGCTCTGTAGAAATATACTCCATGATTTGGCCAAACTCGGCTTCACGAGGACAAATATCCGGAACCACCTGTGACCATTTCACACTTTCTGTAGTCGTTGCCGGACCAGGGGTAAGCAAAATGTTTTTCTTGACGGGAGAACTCATGAACCGCTCACTTCCTTGCCCTTCAAAGGACTGTTATGAATAAACCGCTGCAGACGTTCTTTTACTTCATGAGGCTTCATATGCGGACGAGCAAGCTGATCCTTGGAATACTTGGATATTTTCAGGTACAAAAACGTAAGTCCTTTATCCACTTTCCATTCTTGTAAACAGGCCCTCAGTTCCTCGAGACTGTGAACATGAATCGACTTTGTATACCCGCAGGAAGCGGCAATGTCTATGAAATCGACATTATGGGATACCGTACTCTGCCCGCCTGTTGATTCATGAGCGTTATTATCGAGCAGAATATGAACCATATTGGCTGGATGATAATAGCCGTTAGTTGCCAGGCTCCCCATACGCATCAACAGAGATCCGTCTCCGTCGATCACGACGATATCTTTGCTTGGTTGGCTCAGAGCCAAACCAAGCCCCAAGGAACCGATGCATCCCATAGAACCTACCATGTACAGGTTGTTAGCCGCATCTTCAATTTCATACAGCTCACGCCCGGTTTTACCAGTTGTTGCGAGCTGTATGGTATCGTCGTCTTTCATGGAGTTAATCGCTGATAATGCATCATACCGTGTAGGCATTTGATGGTCCGCATGACCATGCTGTCGGATCTGATTTAAATGAATGGAGGTTTGCAGTTTTTGCAATGGCTCTTTGTCGAACGTCCCTTTCTTAACAACAAAAAAGAACGAGCGACGCCGGGCAATTTGCTCATTAGCCTGGATCAGCTGATTTTTGGCCTCTTCTAAATTTTTGGAGAGATATTGCCATTCCACATTCATCACATCCAGCATTTGCGTTGTAATCCGGCCCATCAGTTCATGCTGAGGTTCGTCAGGTATCCCCGGTTCTCCGCGCAGGCTGACAAATCCAAGCAGCGGAATATGAAAAGGGTAATTAAGAGAGGTCAATGGCGAAATAGCGTTGGTCAGCCCTGAATTTTGCATAAGGACTACCGACTTCTTCCCACCTATATAAGCTCCAGATGCAATGGCGACCGCATCCCCTTCGTTAGCCGCTGCAACATAATCACATTCGTTTATCGCATAATTGATCAAGCTTTTCAAGAAAGAGCATGGAACACCGCTGAAAAAGGTAAAACCTAATTTTTTCAGCTCTTCTCCTAACAATTTCGTGTCCATTATACGTGCTCACCCGAATCCGGTTCTGACGATGGGAGGTATTTTCGTTCCGCAGCTTGCAGCTCCTCGACCCCTTGAAGCCGGAATACTTCTTCGAGGGTTGCAACTCTCTTTTCGATATGGACAAGGCTTTCATCCCGATAAATTCGGTCAGATAATTGTTTCATGGCTCGGATGGATGCTCTCAAATTATGGTTTGCCCAAATCACAAGGCTGATTCCCATCTCCTGAAACCTGACGGTTGGGGTTGTATAGTATTTGGTAGGCACGATCACTACCGGCAATCTTCCGGCCCATTCCTTCATGAACGCTTCAATCTCTGTGACATCCGATCTTTTGCTGTGTATAAATACGGCATCGGCTCCTGCCTTTCGGTAGGCCTCCGCCCTTTGCAGCGCCTCTTTAAGCCCTTTCCCGGCAATAAATGCCTCTACTCTGGCCACCACCGTAAAATCCGCGTCCGTTTGTGTATCCTTCATCGCTTTAATTTTCCCGGAAAACTCCTCGATATCAGCCAAAGCCTGCTCTCGACCGCTAATGAAAGAATTCGTTTTGGGAAACCGCTTATCCTCGATGCATACCCCAGCAATATGACGTTGCTCCAGTTTCCTCACCAGCCGCCTTGCATTATTGAAGTTGCCGTACCCCGTATCTCCGTCCAGCAAAATCGGGATGGAGGTAGCATCACTCATGAATTCCAAAACATCCAAAACCTGCGTCCATGAGGCCTCATTGCTGTCCCTTACTCCCATCGCTGCAGAGATGGATAACCCGCTGGCCCAAATTCCTTTAAACCCCGCCTCCTCCACAATTCTAGCTGACAAACCATTATGGGCTTCCATGATAAACTCCAGTGTTTGAGAATGGACCAAATCTCTAAGTTGCTTTGTTTTTTTCATTGAAGCTTCTCCTTCTCCCCTAAAAATAACGTGCAAGGAATTTACTTCCAAATAATACTCTTGTTTCTCATGATCGTGTTGATCATAGTAGGATCGGGAAGCTGAGTAAACAGCATATGCCCGGGGTGTGAGTTGGCCTCTATAATCCAAATACGGCCTTTTTTATCTATGGCAATATCGACCCCCAATTCGCGAACCGGATGCCGTTTATTAATCGTTTTGGCAATGATGACGGATAACTTGGAGATTCTATGATAATAGGCATCTGCTTTCGTACGGTTGTGCTTAAAAAGGCTGAAAAGAGCTTGATGCAAAGATACTGCATGCCCGCCTTTAAGATAATTGGTAACATACTTATGAGGTGCCGCGACACGGGCGGCCGCGCCAGAAATTACCCATTTTCCCCCTGGTTTCTGTAAGTATATCCTGGTGTCAAAAATCGACCCGTGATACTTAGCTAACCGAAGTCCTTTCTGTACTAAGTACATGCGTCTGGATTTCTGGTATGACTTAATTGCTTTTAAAACAAAACGAGATCCAACAATCCTTCGGCTTGAGCCCCTACGAACCTCATATCCTTTTTTCAATCTTTTGACCCGGATGATCCCGCTACCACCACTTCCGTGATTGGGTTTTATGAAGACCGATGAATAGGTATTCAGCATCCGCGAGGTCCTCGAATCCGTAAACCAGTGGGTTTCAGGTAAATGCGGACGCAAAACGGGATGTTGCAGCATTTCTTTATACTTTTTCATTTTTCCAATGGGCACTAGTCATCCCTCTTATCTTTTTTGATTTTTGCGCATACCGTATGCATATGCACCTGGTCCTCCTCCTGCGTGGGCGCTACCTCTGTTAGAACGAAGATATATGTCACAAACAGCATGTCCCACCTGTTATACCCCCAAGGAAATAGCCTTTCGGACAGGCTCGGGGTCTGGGGTCCGGTCTTTAGAAAATAGACTGTCACCAAATAACAAAAGATCCGCAACCTCTTTCGGTAGCGGATCTTTTATTTCCAGCAAGCGCTGGTGACACAACCTGCTCTCGTGCCAAGTGATATATGACTCATGGCCGAATGGCTGCTTGTCTAATTATCGGCTCCCCGGGACAGGCTTCGTCGTTTTCCCCACGCTTTTTTCCAGTACCCAAACAAGAACCCCCACCGCAAGGCTGGCGATGACCGCCGTGATCGCGGACCCGCCAGCATGTAGCAGCAACACGGGAACCCACAGCAGTCCGAGTGAACGATGCACGGTCCGCATCCACTTGTTACGAACTTTGTTAATAAAGAAGCCATATCCGGCGAGCGCCAGCAGAATGGCAAAGCTCGCAAGCCCGCTGTAAGTTTTGTGATCTTGAAGCTTGGTCATCAAAAAATAGACACCGTGGACGGCAATCAGGATTAAGGTTGCCCAACCCAGCAGCTTATGCATGGAATGCAACAACTTCCCGGCCTTTCTAACCAACACCGATGGCGATCTCAACTTCTTCTTAAACCAGAACCAAGAGAAAGCAGCCGCCCCAAGGAACACAGAGATAGTACCCAACGTCTTGAATATTTCCCCGTTGCCTCCATGCCCCTCCCCTCCGGGAGGACGACCCATCTGTCCTGCGTTGCTTACGCCGCCTTTTGGTGGTCGTGGGCCAAGCTCTCCGCCGGAAACTGAAGACATGTAGTAATAGTAGATTACGAACAAAGCTGCTACTATAACTGCAATCACTGCCGGAATCCAAACGGTCTTTTTCGTTTTCATTCGTTATACATCCTCCCCAGGAAAATTGCCTTGATTGTACCCGGCCAAGATGAAGGCAAGATTAAAGCTAGCTGAAAGTATACCTTTTAATGAATATAAAAACACTTGAAATAATACCCATTTTGACCGAAAATATAAAGGGTAATTCTGTAATAAATTCCACTATTTTATCAGGGAGAGTGTGTAATATGCCAAACATCTTTAATCGGAAGGTCAGGCTCAGCTTGTTGCTCGTAGCTATCATCGCGTTTGTTATTCAAGGTTCTACAGGTGACATCCATGTGGCCCATGAAGAATTGGTTTGGATAAATTCATTATCCGTAAAGGTATTGCCATCCGATTGGACCAGCAGACCTTGCAGGGATGCATTTTTCACCGTATTCCCGTATACGTTGTTACCTGTAGCTCCAGTCAGTACAAAGATTCCGCGCGGATAATTTTCAATTACATTATTGTTGACGATATTGTTAGCACCATTATTAGGGATGCGAATGCCTGCGTAGCCGTCAGATTGATGGGTTTTGTTGATAATTTGGTTCCCGGTAACCGTCGTGTAGGTTGCACGTGACAGATTGATTCCACTGCCGCCGCCCGAATTGGTAATCTGGTTATTCGTAATTTTGACGTTACGGAACTCACCTGCCGGGAAGCTTTCATGTCCGGTGGCAATGGCATGTCCATTATTCCGGTCAAAGCGGCTGTTGGTAATCTCTGAATCTCTCGTTCTGCGAAGAAGGGCTCCAATCGTGGTATCGCAAATCTCATAATCGGTAGCAGAATTATGCACTATGCGAGTACGTCCGTTTCCGTTACAATATGTCAGTGTGATTCTGGCATCGGCAGATTGACGCGTACTTGAACATTATTGGAGGCTTGTATTTTTTCATGCAAAACGAATCTCATTCTAACGTAAAAATCGTAACGGCCGATCCGAGTGCGATCGGTCTGTTTGGCTTGGCAATTGTAACGCTTGTGGCTTCATCCCAAAAGCTCGGCCTCACTGAGGGCTTAAGCTTTATCATCCCTTGGGCTATTTTCCTTGGTGCCTTTGCACAGCTGTTTGCCTGCATTCAGGATGCAAAGCATAACAACACCTTTGGCATGACGGCATTTGGTGCTTATGCCTTCTTCTGGTTAGCCGTAGCCAGTAGCTGGATGATTAAAATGGGCGTGTTCGGATCAGAACTGGCATCTGCTGTAGATGGCAAGCAGCTTGGTTTTGCCTTCGCGGGCTATCTTATTTTCACGCTATTCATGACCATTGGCGCCATGGAGACACATAAGGTTCTATTCTTTATCTTTGTCCTGATTGATTTTCTATTTCTTGGCCTTAGCTTCGATGCATTCGGCGTTGCTCCAGAGGTGTTCCATACCCTCGCAGCCTATGCCGAAATGGGGATTGGTCTGCTTTCATTGTACGGTACAGGAGCCGCAGTTCTGAATGCCCATTTTGGCCGTACGTTCCTGCCTGTAGGACGTCCCTTCGGCATTTTCAAACCGCGCCCTTAGCTGTATATGTAAGCCCCGCAAAGCCGCCTTTCGCGCCGATCCGCGTTAAGGACGGCTTTTTGGGTTATAAAGTTGGAATTATTCGGCTTGCCAATTCGGCATCCGCTCTGCCGCATAACGAAGGCCAGCTGCCATTCCTTTGGGAATGATCTCATTAATATTTTCCATTTCCTCCGCGGATAAAGCGATATCGACTGCCCCAGCGTTTTCCTCCAAATAAGCAACCCGCTTGGTGCCTGGAATCGGTACTATGCCCTCTTGTGCCAGTAGCCATGCCAAGGCCAGCTGAGAAGGCTTAACCCCTTTGCGAGCAGCGAGGTCCTTAATATGCTGCACGAGATCAAGATTCTTCTGGAAATTCTCAGGCTGAAAGCGTGGCACGGTGCGACGGAAATCATCTTCTGCAAAATCATCAAACTTCTGAATTTGCCCGCTCAAAAAGCCGCGTCCCAGCGGACTATACGCTACAAATTCAATGCCCAGCTCCTGGCAGGTAGGTATAACCTCATCTTCCGCTTCGCGACTCCATAAGGAGTATTCTGTTTGCAGGGCCGTGATCGGGTGAACCTTGTGAGCACGCCGAATGAGTGCAGGAGAAGCTTCGGACAGCCCCAAATAGCGGACTTTTCCCGCCTGAACCAAGTCACTCATCGCGCCAACCGTTTCCTCGATAGGTACATTCGGATCAACCCGGTGCTGGTAGTACAAATCAATGACATCTACCCCCAGTCTTTGCAGACTGCGGTCACATGCCTCTTTTACATATTCGGGGCGACCGCTGACACCCAGAAATCCCCCATCCTCTCCGCGCATAATGGAGAATTTGGTAGCCAATACCACCTCATCCCGGTGGCTCCGCAGGACTTGACTGATTAGTTTCTCATTTTTTCCCATACCATAAACATCGGCTGTATCCCAGAAGTTGATTCCCAGCTCCAGCGCACGATGAAGCGTTTTGATCGACTCCTGATCATTCAACTCGCCATAATATTCAGACATTCCCATGCAGCCCAGACCCAGTGCGGATACTTGAAGGTCACTTTTACCCAGTTGTTTCTTTTTCATTTCAATCACTCCGATCTCAAAGAATAGTCATCGGTCTTTCTAATCACCATCACGTTACATCCAGTATGTTACTACTTAAAGTTAACTTGAAGTCAAGCGGTATCGCGTTACACGCTATATCAAATATCCGAATAAACATAGTTACGCTGGACACCATACCCCATGAGAATCATAAAAGAAGGGTGATCCTATGATAAGTCAACAGCCTATATTAGCGGCGCATGAGTCCCTTGAAATTCACGAAGCGCTTAACTTTAAAACGTTATGCTTAGCCAAGTCCAAATTAATGCAGGGGCTGGTATTCGATCAGGAGCTAAAGGATTTAATGGAAAAAGATGTTCAGCAGTCTATTCAGGCTATTGCCGATTTGCAAGCGGTATATGCTAAAGCACCGTTTCAAGCACCTGTTCCGGCCTTTCGCCCAACACCAATCTTAAATTGAGGTGACCAATGTGACATTAAATGAGACTCAGCCCGCTCATATGGATTATGTCGATCCTAAAAATTCATTAAATATGCCGGAAATGGCAGACATGACGTTTGCGATGGATTTTCTGATCCGCGCCAAGGAAGGGGTACGGAACACGGCAGTAGCTTTGACGGAAACGGTCTCTACGGATGCCAGAACCCTGCTGCGTAATCATTTACATCAAGGCATCGCGCTTCACCAGGAAATCACCGATCTTATGGTGCGAAAAAAATGGTTTCATCCCTATGATCTGCAACAGCAATACCAATTGGACCAGCTGTCAGCCAATAAGACGATGGATATCAGCAATATGAAGCTGTTCCCGGACGATACCACCCGCAAGGGCATGTTTGATCGCACGCCGGACGAGCATATGGGAGGAAACCAGGCATGAAGGCAGTGACTTACCAAGGCATCAAAAACGTGGTGGTCAAAGAGGTTCCGGACCCAAGTATTCAAAAAGCCGACGATGCGATTATCAAACTGACGACAACTGCCATTTGTGGCTCAGACCTGCATCTCATCCACGGGATGATTCCGAATCTACAGGAGAATTATGTTATCGGACACGAGCCGATGGGTGTTGTAGAAGAGGTTGGAAGCGGCGTGACAAACTTAAAAAAGGGAGATCGCGTGATCATTCCGTTCACCGTTGCGTGTGGTGAATGCTTTTACTGTAAAAACCAATTGGAAAGCCAATGTGATCATTCTAACGAGCACGGAGATATGGGCGGTTTTTTTGGCTATTCGGGAACAACCGGTGGGTATCCGGGTGGACAAGCTGAATATTTACGCGTGCCTTTCGCCAACTTCACTCACTTCAAAATTCCCGAGAGCTGCGAGCATCCCGACGAGAAGCTCTGTCTCATCGCTGATGCAATGACTACTGCCTTCTGGAGCGTCGATAATGCCGGGGTGAAGGACGGAGACACGGTCATCGTCATTGGTTGCGGTCCGGTAGGTCTGCTGGCGCAGAAGTTCGCCTGGTTCAAAGGAGCAAAGCGAGTCATTGCAGCGGACTATCTGGATTATCGTCTGCAACATGCGAAGCGTACCAACCACGTGGAGACCGTTAATGTGGAATCGCAAGAGAACGTCGGCAACTACCTGAAGGAAATGACCAAGGGAGGCGCAGACGTGGTCATTGACTGCTCCGGCATGAGCGGTAAAATGTCTCCGCTGGAATCGCTGGCTTCCGGTCTCAAGCTTCACGGCGGGGCTTTAGGTGGACTGGTTATAGCCACACAGGCTGTCCGCAAAGGCGGCACCATTCAAGTTACCGGAGTATACGGCGGACGGTACAACGGTTTCCCTATGGGGGATATTTTTCAGCGAAATATCAATTTGCGTACAGGACAAGCGCCTGTTATTCATTATATGCCCTATATGTATGAGCTGATTGATACGGGGAAGGTCGACCCCGGGGACGTTGTTACACACGTGATTCCGTTAAGCGATGCCAAACGCGGATATGAAATTTTCGATACCAGACAAGACAACTGCATCAAGGTTGTACTTAAACCTTAACTATATATTGAGTAGGAGGTTAACGTTATATGGTGTACGGCGTGCACGAAATACTTGAAGTTCATGAGCTATCAGCGTTCAAAGCAGTGTGTCTGACCAAGTCTAAAACAATGCAAGCATTGATCTCTGATCCGACTCTCAAAGCTATTTTGCAGCAGGATGTCGACCTAACAACCCGGCAGTTGCAAGAGCTGGGTAACGTTTTAAATCAAGCCTCGTCACAACAGGAGGTGAAGCAATGAACACACTGCTGGAGCATTTGACCGGACTGCACACCTTAACGGATCAGGTCATTGCAGCCGATTTTCTGAACACTGCCAAAAGCGGTGTGAGAAATTACGCCATGGCCGTAACAGAAGCGGGAACCCCAGAAATTAAAGCTATGCTTACAAAGCAACTGGATGAAGCCATTGATACGCATGAACGAATTTCCACATACATGATTGAACGTGGCTGGTATCACCCATGGAACATACAAGAGCAGCTTTCGATGGATTTGCAAAATATCCAGACTGCATTGCAAGCCCCCACTTTGTAAAACAGATTTCCCCTAATGACTGTAAAACCAGTGAGCCGTCTTTCGTGCCGATTCACGTTAAGGACGGCTTTTAGGGTTATTAAGCTGCTAGAGCTATGGGCTTGCTAAGGCTTCTTCCGTAATTTTTTTAATATCAATGGATGAAGGAGTTTCTTCCTTTACCATATCCGGCAGGATATTTTCCAAAAAATAATCCACGCATTTTAATCGGATGTTTTTAATTTTCACAAGCGCATTACGATACATCACTATAAATTCTTTTTCGGTATTTCCCCGCTGAAGCTCAGCAAATGCCTCGTACACCTGATCCATTTTGTCTGCCACTTCAAGGATTAAGCCTTCTACAGAATCATCTTTACCTTCCCGTAACTGTTTGCGGAAAATGGCTTTAAAATCCTCGGGAATATTCTCTTCAATAAAATAATCAATCATACCTTCTTCGACCTGCTGGATTAATAATCGGAGTTCCTTAGAGGAATGCTTGACAGGCGTTTTAATGTCTCCAATAAAAATCTCCCCGTAATCGTGACTGCTCGTAATCTCGTAAAGCTTTTTCCAGTCAATGCTTACACCGTTTCTCTCCTCGATATCAGCCAGCGTTTTGGCGTACTGTACCACTTTCCACGAATGAGCAGATACGCTGTGCTCTTCAAATTTAAACTTGCCTGGACAACGAATAATTCTTTCCAGCTCATTGAGTGATCGAAAATACGTGTGAATTCCCATCATTGCATCCATCCTTTAGAATATATGAGATCGTGGATATATACCAACTATAAGCCTTAACTATTAACAGCAGATTATCGCAATATCAAGTTGAATCTTCACATATAGCACATACACAATTTTTGCTATACTCTTTATAAAAAAATAAAAAATGTGGTGAAATCGTTGTTCAAAATCTTACTGATTGAAGATGATGAAACTTTGTTCCAAGAAATGAAGGACCGGCTAACTCAATGGGCCTATGATGTGTATGGTATCCGGGACTTTAGTAAAGTCATTCATGAATTCTCAGCCCTAAAGCCTGATCTGGTCGTGATTGATATTCAATTGCCGAAATTTGACGGGTTTCATTGGTGTCGAATGATTCGATCCCACTCAAATGTCCCTATTCTTTTTTTATCATCGCGTGATCACCCTACGGATATGGTTATGTCGATGCAGCTTGGAGCGGATGATTTTATCCAAAAGCCATTCCATTTTGATGTCCTTATTGCAAAATTACAGGCGACTCTTCGCCGCGTATATAATTACAATACAGAGCCCGTCTCCCTGAAAACATGGTGTGGAGCTACGGTGGATTATGAAAAAAATGTAGTGGCCAATGAGGCTGGCTCCATCGAATTAACCAAGAACGAAATATTCATTTTAAAGCTGCTCATTGAGCAAAAAAATAAAATTGTCGCCCGGGAGGAGCTCATTAAAAGCCTATGGGATGATGAACGTTTTGTCAGCGACAATACCTTAACAGTCAACTTGAATCGCCTGCGAAAAAAACTGGACGAGCTGGATTTGGGACGTTTCATTGAAACGAAAGTGGGTCAAGGCTACATGGCTACAGAAGAGGTACCGGGCTATGATTAAAAAATATCTTATGGAAAGGATGAGCTGGATTCTGCTAGTTGTATGCCAGCAATTGCTCATCCTTCTCATCGCTTATGTGGATGCGGCAATCCCGTTGATGCCGATTCTATATATCGTCTTCTTATCCACGATGGTTTTCTTGATTTTTTTAATCATCCGCTATCCCAAGGAAACCAAATTCTATAGAACGCTGGAGGAATGGGAGAGCCCGCTCGAACTAACCGGGATGGGTGAACCGGAAAGTCCGTTTGAACAAATTGTTGAACAAAAAATCAGCAAACAGACTGAACGACTACAACAGATCATTTCGCAAAATCAATTAACCCTGGAACACGAAAAGGATGAGCTATTATCGTGGATTCATGAGGTGAAAACACCTTTGACTGCCATGCATTTGATGATCGAGCGACTGGAAGACAAATCGCTTAAGGCTCAACTCACGTATGAATGGCTGCGCATTCACTTACTGCTGGACCAGCAGCTCCACCAAAAGCGCATATCTTTTATTGAAAATGATTTGTATGTAGAGCAAGTTGATCTAAAATCTCTCGTTTATAAGGAGATCAAAACCCTGCAATCCTGGTGCATTCAAAAAGGGATTGGCTTTGACATCCAGCTTGAGCAAATGGAAGTGCTCAGTGATGCCAAGTGGCTGGCTTTTATCATCAGACAGCTCTTAACCAATGCCATCAAATATAGCGATGCCAGCGATGTTATCCTTCACAGCTATGAGCAAAATGAGCGCATACGGCTTGAGGTTCAAGACTTTGGTCGCGGCATTGATCCGAAGGATATCCCCCGCATTTTCGACAAAGGCTTTACATCCACGACCCAACATTCTGATCATACTTCCACGGGTATGGGGTTATATTTAACGAAAAAGGCAGCAAAGCCCCTGCTCATTCATATTGATGTCCACTCCAAGCCGGACGCTGGTACTACCTTTACTTTAATTTTTCCCAAGCGAAATGATTTCGTCAGTATGATGAGCATGTGACAGAGATGTCACATGCTTCTATGTATTGTTCGCTCAATCAAGGGAAAAACAACGTCCCTATTTTTATAATAAAGCTACAAGAACATGAAGGAGTGCGTCAAAGTGAACATATTGGAAGCCCATAAAATTCATAAAAGCTACGGCAATAAGTTAAATATGCAAGAGGTATTAAAGGGAATTGATATCCTGATTGAAGAAGGCGAATTTGTCAGTATTATGGGGGCCTCTGGTTCGGGAAAAACTACACTGTTGAATGTCCTGTCCTCCATTGACCAGGTGAGCCAAGGGTCCATTAAAATCAATGACATCGAAATGACGAAAATGAAGGAAAAGCAACTGGCTGAATTCCGCAAAAAGCATTTAGGTTTTATTTTTCAGGAGTATAACCTGCTGGATACGCTAACCGTGAAGGAAAACATCCTTCTCCCCTTATCCATCACCAGAACACCAAAAAACGAAGCCAACCGAAGATTTCAGGAGGTGGCTACAGAGCTGGGGATTTATGAGCTAAAAGATAAGTATCCCAATGAAATCTCGGGCGGACAAAAGCAACGGACATCTGCGGCTAGAGCGTTTATTCATGAGCCTAGTATTATTTTTGCCGATGAGCCTACAGGTGCGCTGGATTCCAAATCGGCTTCAGATTTATTAAACAAGCTGGGCCATTTAAACCAGAAGCGCAAGGCAACCATTATTATGGTCACGCATGATCCTGTCGCTGCCAGCCATTGCAGTCGGGTCATTTTTATTAAGGATGGACAAATGTATACGCAGCTTCATAAAGGTGGGCAGGAAAGACAGAGCTTCTTTCAGGATATCATGAAAACCCAAGCGGTCTTAGGCGGGGTCCAATATGAACATTAATCAACTTATCCTAAAGAATTTGAAAAAAAACCTGAAAAATTATTACCTGTATGTCTTTGCTCTCATTTTCAGTGTTGCCCTCTATTTCGCTTTTGTCACATTACAATACGATCCCTCTATGGACGAAGTGAAGGGCTCTGTTAAAGGTGCAGCTTCCATACGTGCAGCCTCCGTCCTGCTGGTCGCCATTGTCTGCATTTTCCTTTTATATGCCAATAATATTTTTATCAAAAGGCGCAGCAAAGAAATTGGCCTGTTTCAATTAATCGGAATGACCAAAAATAAAATCTTTCGCATCCTGAGTGCTGAGAATTTAATTTTATACTTCAGTTCCCTATTTATCGGTATAGTGGTTGGATTCTCCTTTTCCAAATTAGTGATCATGATCTTATTTAAGACGACGGGCGTCGAGGCCATTGCCACTCTATATTTCTCTAACCAGGCATTGACTCAAACACTCATCGTTTTTGTTGTTATCTATCTGCTGATCATGCTCATGAATTATTCTTTTATCAAAAGACAAAGTATTTTGTCTTTGTTCCGAGTGACCTCAACCACCGAAGGGAAAATCAAGAAAATAACGATCTTTGAGATAATTATCGGAATCGTTGGCGTCTCACTCATCGTTTTAGGTTACTATGTTTCCTCCAAATTGTTCGGTGGAGACTTTACATCCATGAATGAATTATTTATGGCTATGGTATTTATTCTAGGCTCTGTCATCATCGGAACACTTCTTTTTTATAAAGGGTCCATCCGCTTTATTTCCAATATCATCAGAAAAAGCAAAGGCGGCTATTTAAACATCAATGAGGTGCTGTCTCTCTCATCCATTATGTTCCGCATGAAATCCAATGCTTTGTTGTTGACCATTATTACAACAGTATCGGCACTTGCTATCGGCTTATTATCCTTAAGCTATATCGCCTATTATTCTGCGGATAAAGCAGCTGAGAATAATGTGCCTTCCCATTTTGCGATGACGAATATACCAGATGCGGAGAAATTCAAAACATTACTTCATGAGCATGATATAAAGTATCGTGAAAAGAAAATTGAAGTTATTCAAGTCAGTGTGAAAACAGCGCAAATTATGGAGACTCCTCTGGAAGGATTAAATGTTGGTACGGATTCCATGACGCTGCCTGTCATAAGCGATCAATCTGTGGAGGGTACAGATGTATCTCCAGGTCAAACGATTTTAACGGGCTATAATGATCTGTTACAGAAGTTTATGTCCTTGAAAGACTTTGGACCATTGGATTTGAAGGGAAAAACGGAAGTCATACATCAACAATATTTGGGTCTAAAAAAGGATTATGTAATTCCGTACTATTTTACAGCCGGGGGACTACCCACTGTCATTGTAGACGAAACCATCTTTGAGCAGTTAAAGAAAGATAAAAATCCTGAGATTCAAAAGAAATCATCCTTATATATTGGGATTGATATGATAAATCCAGAGCAGATTGAAGAAGCTGATCGCCTCTTTGCAGCTGCAAATTTTAATGATCAACAATCATCACGCCTTGAAATGAGCGGCAATCAGAAGAGAAATATGGGAGTGATCATGTTTATTGTTGGCTTTTTAGGACTGACCTTTCTTATTACATCAGGCTGCATCCTTTATTTTAAGCAAATGGATGAAAGCGAAGACGAAAAAGCCAATTATACCGTGTTGAGAAAGTTAGGGTTCACCCAGAGTGACCTGCTTAGAGGCATTAAAATAAAACAACTCTTTAACTTCGGTATTCCATTGGTGATTGGCCTATCACACAGCTATTTTGCCGTCCAATCCGGCTGGTTCTTGTTTGGAACAGAAATTTGGATGCCTATGATCATCGTTATGGTACTATACACCGCCTTATATTCCATTTTTGGGGTGCTATCCATTCTGTATTATAAAAAGGTCATTAAATCTGCATTATAATCGGCAAAAGTCAAAAAAGTCCCAGGCGAAGGCACTGGGGCTAGCCCTGCTCTTTAGCAACAGCCGCTTTTAAGGGCGGTCGGCTGTGGTTTAGATCTGAGAAGATAGACCGTTTACCTTGTCCGAGGGCGGTCTATTTCTTTTTGTTTTGGTTCAATGCAATAACAATTGTGACGATTAATCCGATTACTTACATCTTTCCTCTCTCAGAGCCCATTCGGGAAAAGCGCATCATAAGCAGGACAAGGCAGCTTGTCGAGAAACTCCTGAAGCGGCTTCGGTTTATGGGTGTAAATATCTTTTAAGGACGTTCCATTATAAATATTGCCGATAACCACAGGATGGCATAGCTCACAGACCAGAATATCACCGTTTCCATGAAGATGAAGCTGCTTTTTACCATCAACACAGTTGGAAAAATAAACGCCCGGCTGCTCCTTGAAGCCCAGCGCTTCTGCAAAACGGTCCATGCAGGTAAAATACAGCACGGTATCGTCCTTTTTATGGGCAATCAGATCATGAACGGAACGGACGAGTGCTTCTTTGGTGGAAATAGCGCTCCAGTTCGTATGATCCATCACGATGCTGTTTTGGATTTCATGGATGCGCACACCGAGTTCATATACCATTTCGCTAATGGCCTGCATATTGTTCTGTGTTTCCTCAAACAGCAAAGTCTCCAGCACTGTTTCCAGCTTGGCCTCTGTACATAACCGAATGTTCTGCACAATTTTATCATACATGCGAGGCTGAACATGATAATAGGCGGAATATTTTTCGGCGTCTGTGAAGTTAAAGGAGATATGAATGTTGGACAGACCTGCATCACGCAGTCTCTCAATTCGTTCAGGGCTAAGCAGGCTGGCATTGGTATTGAGCTGGGTAGCGATTCCCTTGCTCGAACAGTGAGCCACAATGTCCAGACAGTCCTCATACTTTAAGGTCACTTCCCCCCCGGACAGTCGTACACGTTTTAACGTTGGAATGTCATCAATTATACCAATGACCTCCTTGCTGCTGATGCATTGCCCGTCGTTTCGCTGATACGCGCAGCAATAATCACACTTGAAGTTGCAATTGGAGGTGACCCCGACTTCCAATCCCTCCAGCTCGTAGATGCCCGGCTTTTCCAGTTCAAGTGCTTTATATTTGTTCTCTATACTCACTTTCTCATGATCCTCCCGATCTCAGGCTTGTGTCTTGAATTCCCTTGAGATTATACAGAATGGGAGTAGCTTAGAGATATGACATTGGTAACTGTGCGGTCCAATCAGGTCAAACAACGGGTAGCGACCTTGGAATGCGCTTAATATAAAGTTTATTTTGACAAGTACTTCGAACTTTAGTAAATTGAAATTAGTTAAGTGCTTAACTATGACATGGTGGTGATCTTATAAAAGACCTTCAGGATTACGTACTTGATTTGCCTTTGCATTCTCTGGTTTTCTTTTCACTGGTGGAAACGACTGCCGGATTAGTTGATGTCTCAGAAAAATACTGGCATTCCAAAGGAACCAATGGAGCCAGAATTCGAATTTTGGTTGAAATCATGAAGGAAGGAGGCACAATTCTTCCATCTGTGCTCGCCCAAAGAATCGGCGTCACCAAATCGAATATTAGCCTGTTGCTTAGCCCGCTGGAAAAGGAAGGATTCATTCACCGGGAAAGTCATCCCAAGGACGGGAGAAAATGGGTCATTTCTATAACAAACGAAGGACAAAGCCTCCTGCTGCGTAATTTACCCGAAAACCGGCAGAGGATTACGGAAAAAATGCAAGTGTTGAATGATCAGGAATTGAAGCAGCTCCTTTCCCTGCTCAACAAATTAAAGAGAACGTAGTACAGTTCTTTTACGAAATTGGTTAAGTCATTAACTAAATTTTTGTTTGTATAAAGGATGGTATTCAATGTCGATTGTTATTACGGGAGCAAATGGTAAATTGGGAAGCTTAATCATACAGCAACTCCTTCAAAAGGTCTCCCCTCATGAAATTATCGCTTGTGTTCGCCACCTTGAGACCGGAAAACACTATGTGGAACAGGGGATTACAGTCCGATTGGGTGACTACGATCAACCCGATTCACTTGAGCAAACATTTGCGGGAGCTACCCAACTGCTGTTGATTTCAAGTTCACATCTCGACGACACGGTTCGTATCCGTCAACACGCCCATATCATAGAAGCGGCCAAAAAATGTAAGGTGGAGCACATTCTATATACCAGCTTTGCCTTTCCTGAAGCCGGCTCTGCTCCCCTCTCCTATCTGCATTTGGCTACAGAGCATGCCATTCGTACTACCGGGATTCCTTATACTTTTCTACGGAATGCATTGTATACTGATTTTGTCGAAAAACTCGATCTAAACACCGCCATAGCGCAGGGCGAACTCGATATCTACCCTGGTGAATGGAAGTTTAACACCGTTACACGTTGGGATCTCGCCAGAGGAATCGCGGCAGTGCTGTCCGAGCCTGGTCGCCATAAGAACAAGAAATATGAACTCACTGCCTCCAGTCCCTGGACTTTTACAAATTTGGCAGCAGCTTTGACCGAGTTTACAGGCAGATCCGTCTCCTTACGTCAGGACCCCCAAATCAAAAATTGGATATTCGGGTTCTTGAGCAAAATAGATACGCGCTCCGCCTCAAATGACTTGGAACAGTTAATCGGTGGACCGCTCACTTCACTGAAAGAAAGCATCCGGCCCTTTATCTCCATATGAGAAAGCAACGCTACAATTGTGAACGATATGTGAACTGGGCATAGTTTTCATTTCCAAATCCATACTGAATATATCTGTTGGTAATGGAGGCGGAAGATTGTGGACAAAAGGATGAATCTGCTCATGTTTAGCGGCGATTATGATAAGGCGATGGCTGGACTGATTCTGGCAAATACAGCTCGGGAGCTGGATGTAGAGGTTACCATGTTTTTTGCGTTCTGGGGGTTATTTCTTGTTCGTGATCCCGAGAAAATGACGCTTGAGGACAAAACGATATACGAAAAAATCATGGGCTGGATGACTCCGAAAGGACCCGAGGAGCTTCCATTATCCAAAATGAATTTTAGCGGTCTGGGCAAGCTGATGCTGACGGAAATGATCGAAGATAATGAAGCCCCGAAGCTGATTCACTTTTTGAAGGGGGCACGGAAAAAGAACGTTAAATTTTATGCCTGTAAGCTATCGGTGGATATTATGGGTTTTAAACCGGAAGAATTTATACCTGAACTGGAGATTATCGAGGCCAAAACATATCTAAAGGATGCGCTCGAATCCGATATGCAGCTGTTTATCTGAGATACATTCATGCCTTGTCCACCTATGGACGAGGCTTTTATTTTTGACTAAATGATGACACTCGCCTATTTCTTTTAACCTATTCAGGCCTACCTACGTACCCTGAGAAGATAGAACGACTTGGGAGGCGCCTTATGCTCATGGCTCGAATTGGAAGCAATAATTGTAGGTATCAGCCTTCTAACGAGGCTTATTTCCAGAGGTATCGTGAAAATACAATCGGATATTACCAGACCTTTGAATCTCCATATGGACAAAAAAAGCTGATTTATGCCGATTGGGCAGCCAGCGGCCGTCTGTATGGACCCATCGAGTCGAAAATAGCTAATGATGTGGGCCCTTTTGTGGCGAATACTCATACGGAGTCTAATTTGACAGGCACCCTGATGACCCAAGCCTATGAAGAAGCGAAACGAATTATTAAGAACCACGTTCATGCCAGCGAACACGATATCATTATGTTTGCCGGGGCCGGTATGACCGGTGCGGTGAATAAACTTCAACGGCTGCTAGGATTGAAAATACATGAGAAATTAAAGCATCACTATCCAATCGCTGAAAAAGAACGTCCCGTTATTTTTGTTACGCATATGGAGCATCACTCCAATCATATCTCCTGGGCGGAAACCATCGGGGACGTCGTATGCATCCCGCCGGGACCCGGCGGGATCGTCGATCCAGCTTATCTTGAACGGCTGCTGCTTCAATTCGGGCATCGGCCTGTCAAGATTGGCGCCTTTACAGCCTGCTCCAATGTTACAGGTTTTGAACCACCTATTTACCAGCTATCCCGCAAAATGCATGAGCATGGCGGCGTTTGTTTTATAGATTTCTCTGCAAGCGCCCCTTACACCGAGATCAACATGCATCCCCTGGAACCCCTTGAGAAGCTGGACGGAATTGTATTTTCACCGCACAAATTTCTTGGTGGTCCCGGTACAAGCGGCGTTTTAATTATGGATTCGAGACTATGCTTTAATTATGCGCCGGATCAGCCCGGAGGCGGTACGGTAAGCTGGACCAACCCTTGGGGTGGCTATGAGTATAAAGATAATATCGAAGCACGCGAGGACGGAGGAACCCCTCCTTTTCTTCAGGCCATTCGAACGGCGCTCTGCATTCAGCTCAAGGAACAAATGGGGCTCAACCGTATATTGGAGCGCAAAAAGGAACTAACCTCATTATTGCTAAAAGGCTTGAGCACCATACCAGGCCTGCATATTTTGGGTGGAAGCAGCCAAGATCGCCTGGGAATCGTTTCTTTCGTTGTCGAAAATATTCACTATAACCTGATTGCAACATTACTGAATGATCGGTTTGGAATTCAGGTCCGGGGCGGCTGCTCTTGTGCAGGAACCTACGGACACTATTTGCTGGGTATTGATCAACAAACCTCTAATCAAATGACAAACCTAATCCATGCGGGAGATTTATCGCAAAAACCGGGCTGGGTGCGCCTGTCCCTCCATCCCATGATGACGAATCAGGAAGTCTCCTATCTCACATCCTCCATACGAGCAATTCTAGAAAACATCATGACCTGGCAAAAAGACTATACCTATCAACCAGGCACGAACGAATGGCAATCTATGAATCCATCTAAAAAAATAGACATCCACAAATGGTTCAATTTTAGCGATTAAGAGACTCCTGTCCGTTTCCTTCTTTCAAAATTCTCATAGCATACACTGTAAGATTACTATATGAGGAAAGAAGTGACGACAATGGGGCTTAATTTTCGCAACAGCACTAATGCAGCTATCTTTGTAGTCTATGCCTACCCGGACTTCAGCTGTAGTCCTGTTAACTACTCTAAAGCAGGCTGGTTCCGTGTTAACCCAGGTCAGACCATTCAGGTGTGGAGCGGCTTCGCAGGCGGTAACACGTTCTTCTATTATGGGGAGGATAATTTTGGACGCGAATGGCGGGGCTCATACTTCACTCAAGTTCCCGAGAATGCCTTCAATTGGTGCTGGGATACAGGCTGTACCACCTGTAGAAGCGTGGGGCTGCGGAGAATTACAGTTGGCCCGTTCGTCTTGAACTACACCATCAACTTTATAACGAGCAGTAGTCAAAGACAACCTGCATCATCCACTCTCCGCATGACACTGCCTTCAAAAGCAACACAAGAAAAAAACATTTTACGCAGAGTACCTGCAACACCCAAGAGACTAAAACAAGGAAAAGCTTTATTGCAGAAACGTATCGCGCATAAAAAACGGACTAAAAACAGATAATTGGATTATCATGGAATTAGACTATATGGTATTTGAATATAAAAAGGAGCGGTCTAATCACCAGGGGGCTGCTCCTTTCTCTCTTCCCTTTAAAAATAGGCTATGTTAAATCCTGATGTTGATCTTCTAGTAATGTATATTTCAGTTAAGTCTTCTTTTAAACGTTACTTATTTATTACCGAGTTGTTCCGCCAAACCGATTAGAAGTCCTTCATTTCCACGAATGTAGCAGAGCCGATACGAGTCCTCGTACTGAACCACTTCGCCAACGAGCTGAGCACCATACTTAGTGAGTCTGGATACCATTTCGTCAATGTCTTCAACGGTGAACATGACGCGTAGATAACCGAGGGCATTTACAGGAGCAGCTCGGTGATCTGATATAGTAGGTGGGGTGAGAAATCGCGAAAGTTCAAGTCGGCTGTGGCCATCTGGGGTAACCATCATAGCAATCTCTACACACTGTGAACCCAGCCCGGTTACGCGACCAGCCCATTCACCTTCGACAGTAGCTCGCCCTTCGAGCTTCAAGCCAATCTCCTCGAAGAAAGCGATTGCATCATCAAGGGATTCTACAACGATGCCAACATTGTCCATTCTTAGTAATTTGCTTTTTGTCATAGTTTTATCTCCTTACGTGTACAAATTTTGGTTTTTGCAATGCGGGTAAACGAGTCCCCCTTTATGCTTCTGCTTCACCCTATGAACATTAGTTCGTATATATCAAATATCAACAACAAAGTTTAACATAGCCTAAAAATAAATTACTTATTTACTCTCGGATTCCCACTTGGATATCTCCTCGCGCACCTGTGGCGCTACCTCTGTTCCCAGCAGCTCAATAGCTCTCATGACATCTTCATGCGGCATCGTGCCGACAGGCACGTGGAGCAGAAAACGTGTAATGCCTACCTGTTTACGCAGGTGGATGATTTTCTTGGCAACTGTATCGGGATCGCCTACATACAGCGCTCCTTCAAAGCTGCGTGCGGCATCGAAGCTGGAACGGGTGTAAGGCCCCCAACCACGCTCACGCCCAAGGACGTTCATGCTTTGCTGAGTGGAAGGGAAAAATTTTTCCGCTGCAAGCTCGGTGCTTTCCGCAATAAAACCATGCGAGTGGGATGCAACCGGAAGCAGCGATGCGTCATGACCTGCGTGCTTAGCTGCCTTTTTGTACAACTCCACCAACGGCGCAAATTGCTCAGGACTACCTCCAATAATAGCCAGCACCAACGGCAATCCGAGCAATCCGGCACGGACTACAGATTCCTGGTTGCCCCCGCTACCAATCCATACGGGCAACGGATTTTGGACCGGACGTGGGTACACGCCCAAATGGTTGATTGCAGGCCGATGTCCGCCTTTCCAGGTCACTTTTTCGGATTCGCGTATTTTCAATAACAGTTCCAGCTTTTCATCAAACAACTCATCATAGTTATCCAAGTCATATCCAAACAGCGGAAACGATTCAATAAAAGAACCCCGCCCTGCCATAATCTCAGCCCGTCCATTCGAGATGCCATCCAGTGTAGCAAAATCCTGAAATACCCGCACTGGATCATCCGATGATAGCACCGTGACCGCACTGGTTAGCCGAATTCGCTGTGTCTGTGCTGCCGCCGCAGCCAGTATAACAGCCGGAGCAGATGCCGCATAATCTTTTCGATGATGCTCCCCTACGCCGTACACATCCAGCCCTACCCGATCTGCAAGCACAATCTCCTCGACAACTTCACGTATTCGTTGTGCGTGGCTGATGACCTCACCCGTTTGGGGGTCCGGTGTTGTTTCCACAAACGTGCTTATCCCTATCTCCATTGGTCCTACCTCCTATTGTCATGTCTTGCTCTTATTCAGCGGCTTGCAAAGCAAACCATTTTAAAAGTGGATATCTTTATATTGAACTTTTTTCGTTTCTTTTTCAAGCTTTCCTTTTCTGGGTCTGGTTTCAGTCAGGAGAGCGTCCATATTCGCCGCAGGAAAAGAATTCTCTTTGTCGAATATTTTAAGAGGATTCCCATCTCTACAACATGAATACAACAAGGAGGCGCATACATTTATGGCTTTTGTCATTAATAACCTAAAGGATAACAGCAATGTTGTCATCACTGACCAACTCGGTGGATTTACGGTACTGGAATACATAACAGATTTGAGCTGCACCTCGGTTGCAGCTGCGAAAGACAGTTACTATATGAGTAAAAGTAACATGCGCCGCAAACAGCTTATGATCGAAATCAACAATAGCGAAGTTATGATGAAGGCGGGAGCCATGCAATATACTGTGGGGAGCATGGAAATGACTACCGGCATAAAAAGCGTAGGAGGCTTAATGCGTAACTTGGTATCCGGTGCTGTGACGGGGACAGGTGCCATTAAACCCCACTACAAAGGCACAGGAACCATTATGCTGGAGCCTACTTATCAATATATCTGGCTTATAGATGTCGATAATGATGACATTGCCATCGAAGACGGCTTGTTTTTAGCTTGTGATACTACGCTGAACATATCCGTCGTTGCGCGTAGTAATCTTTCCTCTGCCGCATTAGGTGGAGAGGGATTATTTAACCTAAGCGCCCGGGGGAAAGGAGTTCTGGCACTGCAAGCGCCGATCCCTTCCGAAGAAGCAGTCATCATAGAATTGCAAAATGATACCCTGAAGGTGGATGGCAATTTTGCTCTCATGTGGTCCAATACCTTACAGTTCACCGTCGAAAAATCTGGAAAAACCAAATTGGGCTCTGCCGCTTCCGGCGAAGGGCTGGTTAATGTATACAGAGGAACAGGGACCGTATGGCTGGCCCCCCTATAACCTCTTACATTTTAATTCTTTTTTACGAATTCTGATTTTAACTTCATCGCTCCAAAACCATCAATTTTGCAATCAATATCGTGATCACCATCCACCAGACGGATGTTCTTTACTTTGGTGCCGATTTTCAGCACGGATGAGCTGCCCTTAACCTTCAGGTCTTTAATGACAGTTACAGAGTCACCATCCTGCAGGACGTTACCATTCGCATCTCTGACGACTTTCACGTCTTCGTTGCTTACAGTTTCTGACTCGGAAGACCACTCATGAGCGCATTCCGGGCAAATAAAAAGACTGCGATCCTCATAAGTGTATTCTGAATTACATTCGGGGCAATTTGGCAAATTAGACATAATATTATGTACTCCATTCATTTTTATTCTATTACTGTGTTAGCTTTCTTATATAAACCCAAGCCTTCCTTGGAGTTCCATACAAGTATATTGGATAATCTGCTGCGATTCCACTCATGGAGGCAACTAGGTCTCTGAAAATTCCTGGGGAGTGAACATGTAACTAAAACGGATGCTGACCTTTTAAGGCAGCATCCGTTTTTTATCATAAGCAGTATCCTATGTTGAAATTGTACTCTACGGCACGTATATTATGCCTTTGCTTGCTTTATCAGCTCGCTAAGCCCTTGGCTAAGCGGCGTAAGGGGGCGTTGCAGCAGCTTCTCGAAATCGTTGCTTACAACATCCAAGGCTCCTTCGCGAATCGCTTGTTGAATCCCGACCACAATCGGGATGGCACCTTCTGGCACTCCCGCACCGAGCATAATTTCGGCATACGCAGCATCGTCCACCTGCTGTACAGGAACGTCCTTGCCCAGAACATCAGCAAGTATCGCCGCGAGCTCTTCCTGGGTAATCGGCTTGCCGGAAAGCTCGTATATTGTATTCTCATGTCCTTCGCCAGACAAAACGGTGGCAGCCGCTTGTGCATAGTCGGCACGGGTGGCCCACCCTACTTTACCGGACCCTGCCGAGGTTAGCCAAGGAGCCCCCGCGAGTACGGATTGGATCGTGCCTGTTTCATTCTCAAGATACCAATTATTACGCAAGAAGGAATAAGGGATACCGGACTCCCGAATAAACTCTTCCGTTATACGATATACGGGTGCTAGGAACAGAGTGCTGTCAGCGGCATTGGCAGCGCTGGTATAAGCGATGAAGCCTACTCCCGCACGTACAGCAGCATCAACAGCAGCCTTATGCTGGCGGATTCTGGTATAATTATCCCCGTCTGCAGATATCATCAGCAGTCGTTCTACTCCAGCAAACGCTTGATCCAGCGTTTCTGGTTTATCAAAATCTCCATGACGAACGTCAACGCCACGAGCACGTAAGCTCTCTGCTTTTTCCGGATTTCTTACGCTAACAATAAGGTCTTTTGCCGGGACAGATGCAAGCAACGTATCTACCACGATGGAACCCAGTTGCCCTGTTGCTCCTGTTAATGCGATTTTCATATGAAATCCTCCATTCAGATTTTATTTACTTTTTTACATTTGCTTTTCTACATTTACTTTTATATAGTAACTAAAAATATGATAGAAGTCTAATTTAAAGCCTAAATGTGCTTGAGCGACGTGCTATTCTCGGGATTGAGGTTCATACTCGCTCAATTTACCTTCGTAGATCAAATGGAATCGGTCACTTTGTCGAAAATCGTCTGGGGTAATGAGTGCGGGTAGCTTATTCCATATCTTTATGCCGGATCGCTGTAGGATCTCCGCTACGAATGTTTATGTTGTGATCGTCAAGACACAGCCCAACAAAGACTATGCAGCCATCGGGCTTCGGATCAAGACGTGGTGGGGTATGTTTTTTATTTTTTGCCTGGCAACTCTCTTCAATCCGATTGTTTCACTGCTTTCCTTGATGGTACTCACTTTCTTTGCGCTGAAAGAATATTTCTCCATGATCAGATCCAGAAAAGCCGACCGCAGATTGTTTCTATGGGCGTACTTGGCGATTCCTGTACAGTTTTATTGGATTTATATCGGGTGGTACGGGATGTTTATTGTCTTTATCCCTATCTATGTATTTTTGCTGCTGCCACTTCCGCGATTGATCAACAAAGGAACGGTCGGTTTTCTGCATAGTGTCAGCTCGACCCAATGGGGACTGATGCTGATGGTTTTCGGACTTAGTCACCTGGCCTATTTTCAGTTTGCTACGCCGCAATATGGGGCGAAACTTGTACTTTTTCTAGTGGTACTGACGCAGCTCAATGATGTCGCACACTACCTGGCATCACTCTATTTCGGAAAGCGGAAAATCGTCCCGACCTCCAACCCCAATTTAACTTGGGAAGGCTTTGCATTCGCTTTTCCCGTAACCATCGGGGCTTCCTATCTGATCTATCCGTACTTGACACCGTTTGACCTGAAATTTGGACTCATTTTCGGGATACTCATCAGCTTGAGCGGTTTCTTCGGCAGCTTAACGGTTTCCGTGCTGAAGCGGGATTTACTAATCGGTGATGACGAAAAGTTCGATGCTTTGAAAAAAAGCTACTTAAGCCGGGTAGATAGCTTGACCTACACCTCGCCCGTCTTTTTTCACGTGATTCGTTATTTTTTTGACTTTATGTAGCAGTTCTCATCGTTTTCCCTTTAGTTAACTGAGGTAAGTACTACTGTACTTGAAGGAGCCTTTGTCCATTAGAAAAACTAACTGCTTTTCATATCCGTTCATATATGCCGTTGCAGGGCATTCCTGATTCGGCTGATCCCTTCACGAATTTCGCTTTCATTTAGATGCCCATAGCCCATTAGCAGTCGGTTCCCTTCCAGCTGTACTGCAAAAACATTTTCGCTACAGAAACATTCAGGCAGATTCTCTGGGAGCGGAAATTGGAACTCTGCTACCAAATGTAAACCAGCTGGCCGACCACATACCCGGAATTGCCCGGTAAAATGCTGCTCCAGACTATCAAGCAGGACTTGACGCCGCTTGGCGTACACTTTTTTCATTTTATGTACATGTTGATGAAGGAGTCGCTTCCCGATATACCGACTCAGCACTATTTGCTCCAGGCTCGCCGTCTGGTAATCTGCCAGTTGCTTTAACCGGATAAAATCAGCAACATGTGACGGAGGAAGGACGATGTAGCCGATCCGCAGGGCCGGAAATAAAGTTTTGCTAAACGTACCGACGTATAGCACCCGTTCCGGGTCCAGACTCTGCAAAGAGTGGACGGGTGCTCCATCATACCGGAACTCACTGTCATAATCATCCTCGAGCAGCAGGCAACCTGTCCGGGCGGCATACTGGATGAGCTCGATCCGCCTTTGGATCGGCAGGATGCCCCCCAGCGGGAACTGGTGCGAGGGCGTCAGATATGCCAGCTTAGGGTTATTTTTTTGCGGCAGATACGCTGTTATAACGCCAGAATCATCCACAGGCATACTCCGCAGTGTTGCTCCTGTAGCCGACAGAATGCTTTTTAAGTCTTCATTGGTCGGTTCCTCTACCAAGACTTCATCCCCCGCTGACAGCAGCAGACGGGTGACAAGCTGAATGGCTTGTACTGCTCCACTAGTAACCACAATATGCTCCGGCCTGGCTTTTACTCCTCTGGTGTGAGCCAGATAGTTAGCCAGCTCCCTTCGCAGCTCGGGTTCTCCAGCAGGGTCGCCATAACCCAGTGCGAGATCGGGAGCTTCTTTGCATACGCTTTGAAGCAAGTCAGCCCATGATTTGCGCGGGAACAATTCTAACGCAGGAAGCCCCGTCCGGAAGGAGATCACTGGCACTTCATCTGGATACTGAATACTCGATGCAGACGAAGACACGGCGATAGGCGGTGTGGATACATAGCCTGGAAGAGCGGCTCCTTCGGCTACATAGGTGCCTGAACCCGGGTATGCAGAGGCTAAACCTTCTGCCAGCAGCATTTCATATGCTTCGAGAATAACATTCCGGGATACGTTTAATTGTGAAGCCAGCAACCGGGTTGAAGGGAGTTTATATCCTGCATGCAGTTCTCCAACTAAAATACGGTCCCGGATGGCCTGATACACCTGACGGAGCATCGGAACTGACGCACTTTTATCTATAGATAGCCACATACGCTGTCCTCCTCAAGCGGTACTGTTAAAAATCCCTTCAACTGGATCTACAAGGACCCCATTTCTATTGTTACAGTATATATCAATATCTGTACAAGAGGTGAACTGGAATGAACAAAGCAACCATTTTGACTTACATGGAATTAGTGATCGCAACCGTCATTGTCGGCAGCTCTGTGGTGGCCGGTAAACTGGTTGTAATGCGGCTGCCTGTTTTTTTATCGCAATCAGCCAGTCTGGCCGTTGCCCTTCTGTTCCTGGTACCTATTGTGTTAGTCAGGCACAAAAATTCTCTAAGGATCAGCAAGCGGGATGCCTTAATCCTGTTCATTCAGGCCCTGATCGGCATGTTTCTCTTCCGTGTGCTGATGCTATACGGGCTGGCCTATGCCTCTGCTTCCGAAAGCGGAATTCTGACAAGCTTGACCCCAGCTATCGTTGCACTTCTTTCGTATGTGCTGCTGAGAGAGAAGATTACGCTGCGCCACGGACTCGGGATCGCCTGTTCACTGCTCGGCGTTTTGGCCCTGCAATTACCCCACATATCGGCGCTCTGGTTGAATACTCCCCATGCAACCTCATTTATTGGCATGCTGCTTGTTTTGTCTGCCGTGTTCGGGGAAGCGGCGCTGACGGTATTACGCAAGATGCTATCCAGCCATGTCTCTTCCCTGCTTGGAACGATGTATATAACGCTCTTTTCCTTTCTCATGTTTCTGGCTTGTTCCTTTGGGGAGGCACGGCGGTTCAACTTCAATCATGTTGGTGCAGGGGAGATTGGACTCGTCTTATATTACGGTATCTTTGTTACAGCATTAGCCTACATATTATGGTTCCGGGGCGTGTCAAGGGTACCCGCCAGTACGGCAGCGGTATATACGGGGTGTATTCCGGTTAGTACGTTGCTGTTGTCCTACATCATCCTCCGGGAACCTTTTTTATTTACTCATCTGGCAGGTGCAGGGTTTGTCTTTCTTGGCATCATGCTCATTTCGCGCGGTGAACGCCGCTGACTCACGGTAGAGGACTTTCGCCAAGATTGCTACATATCCTTTTATAATGACTCTCTTGAACGTTTTATCCAAAAAGCAGGTCTTGTAAAAGACACCCTTGAACAATACGGAATGTATATGCCACTTCCTCTAATAAAATAGTAATGTGCATCTATACTCCCCCATCTGGACAAAAAAGAGGCTCCCAACTGTAACTTAGGGAGCCTCTTTTTTTTGATTCAAGTTCTTAGCTACATCCATTAATGCACCTGATCCAGCAATTGATATGCTTCTTCCTTGGTTGTAACCGCCAGAAGGGCTTCTCTGAAATGATCGTCCATCAGCTTACGGGACAACATTTGCAGCACCTTCAGATGCGCGTTTTCCTTACTATTGCGTGGCACAGCAATCATGAAGATCAGCTTCGCCTCACTTCCGTCCAAGCTTTTCCAGTCAACGCCGCTCCGCTTGATACCGAAAACCACACTTGGCTTCAAAACAGCTTCCGATTTGCCATGTGGGATGGCAATGTTCATTCCGATACCTGTGGAGCTTTCTTTCTCTCGGTCCAATATGGCCTGTTTAAAGTCATTGGCAGAGCTTACAGCCCCGGTTCTCTCAAGCGCCCCGATCATTTCATCAACCACAGCATCCTGCGTTATTCCTTCCAGATTGAGGTTAATCAGATCCATCGTTACAATATCCGTCAACTTCTCAATGTGGACAGCTTGTTCAGAAGCAGCTAACCCGTTATTGATAATGGCCGTTGAAGCCAATAGCTCTGCAGCAGAATTTCCAGCCATTTCATCTCCAGAAGCAGTCGGCTCTACAGTTGTAATATCTTTTTTCAGTAGACTCACCATGACAACCGATACGGCCGCGCCGACAATAACGGCGACGAAGAACATAACCACATTGTCAACCGCACCAAGCACGGCTAAAATCGGACCACCATGAGCTACCTTATCTCCCACATTTCCCATCATGGCGATGACTGAACCGACCATTGATCCAACCATGATACTAGGAATTACACGCAGTGGATCTTGGGCCGCGAACGGAATCGCACCTTCGGTAATACCGAAGAGACCCATCGTGAAGGTTGCTTTCCCGGCCTCGCGTTCAGCCGGTGCAAATTTACGTTTGTTGATCATCGTTGCAAGTCCCATCGAAATCGGCGGGATACAAATTGCAACGGCGATTGGACCCATAATTCCGTAATTCCCTTCCCCGATCATAGCCGAGCCAAATAAGAATGCGACTTTATTGACTGGTCCGCTCATATCAAAGGAGATCATTGCCCCTAAAATTAGCGCCAGCAGAATCGAACTTGTACCTTGCATACCTGCGAGCCAGCCTGTTAAAGCCTCAAACAATTGTGCGACTGGAGAACCGATCACAAAAACAAAGATTAATCCTACAATCAAGGATGACAATACCGGAATAATAATAATAGGCATAATCGGCTGTAACGCTCGGCCAACCTTAATCTTCCGAATCCCAAGTGCAACATAACCTGCCAGGAAACCGGCGATAATTCCGCCGATAAATCCGGCTCCCGCCTCACTTCCATAAAAGCTGCCGTTCGCAGCAATAAATCCGCCAATCATACCTGGTGCAAGCCCCGGTCTATCCGCAATGCTCATCGCGATAAATCCGGCGAGAATCGGTACCATAAAGGTAAACGAAGCCGAGCCGATATTCTGAATCACCTTCCAAAATGAGCCGTCCGGTGAATGTTTTGCTATATATTCTTCAATTACCTTCAGATCGTTGCGAATCGTCTTTTCAGAGCAGTCCGTTTGATCGGCCAGATCCTGCACTAGCCACAATCGGTTTGATTCTGTCAATAATTTGCGAAAAATCTCTGTTTGCCTTTTGTTCATTCCATTCTCCCATCTTCCAAAATAAAGGATGTTCAGGGCACCTCAGTCTATATTTATCGGTTTTAGTTGACTTTAGGTATACTCCAAGTAGTAGATTTTAAGCATGGTGGCCGCCAAATTCAAATGATGGAAAGAGGAATCACTCATGAACAGTTATTTATAAACTTTTTCTTTGTTTATAGAATGTTTTCCTAAACATGGATTGTAAAATGACCGTTAATATAAGGGGCGTGTTTTACATGATTGAATATTAAAAAGAGGTGTATTTTTTGGAAAACCAGCACATGTTACAGAATCCGCAGAAAGCATCAAGACAGATGTACATTCGCCATGGTCAAAATTATGGGGAAACAAACAGGATGGCAGAAATATCAAAAACCTACGGTTCGTCTATTTTGTTTAGGCGGTGGGGAGCAACGGTATTTGATTTCATATTCTTTGTGATCGGTTATATTTGCTTGTTTATCTCTGTCATTCAAATAACGGATAGATGGTTTTTGCCTTTGGCGATTGCAACCCGTTGTATCCTGCTTATAGCGTTTTTCTGCTATTATTTGCTTTTGGAAGGTTATACAGGCTATACGCTGGGTAAGTTCGTTTTTCGTATCAAGGTCGTTAACGGGGAAGAAAGGCCTCCTGGTTTTATTAAATCGCTAATTCGCACTTTGCTTAGATTGATTGAAACCAACCCTTTTCTAATGGGCTCGTTACCTGCTGTTATCAGCGTGTTAGTAACTGCATCAGGACAACGAATTGGTGATTTAGCCGCAGGTACATATGTTGTGAAGGTACGTGATTTAGAGGCGATTAGCAAAAAGAAAATGAAATGTTCGCTGTTAATATTTTTTATCGCAATGGTGATCTTGGGAGGCTCGGGTGTTAATGCTATTTATATATGGTTACATCATTATCAACCTCCCGAAGCTCCAGTGAGCAGGGCAGAGCAGACCTACGTAAGTAAAGATGGGCAGTTTCAAATCTCAGCCCCGCTGGACTGGTCAACAGACCCGGACAGTGAAAAAATGACGGATATTGCGATATTCAATCCATACATTCAAAAGTCCGTTGCGGTACTGTCCAATTCGAAGAAGGAATTGGGTAATGTAACTCTCCAGCACTACGCAAAGAAAATTCAAAACAACCTAACCAAAGAGTTTAACCTTTCTACTGTAGGACCTTCATCTAACACAACGATTCATGGATATCCTGCCATTGAATTTACGATTAAAGGACAGAAAGATGTGAACCATTATGTCATCCATGCAGCCATTATTGAGACCGAAAAGAGTTATCACCAGGTGCTCGGATATACGCCCGCATCTAAATATAGTCGTTTAAAGAAAGAGCTGCACGACATTACCTACAGCTTTCGCGAGGTCCGTCATTAGAGCAGCTTGGCTAGCAATAAACACGATAGACTCAAAAAGCAGGTACTCCTAAGAGCAGCCTTCTTTTTGGTATAGTCTATAATATTCCCTAGCTATATAAGCAAACGGTTTCATTCCTATGATAAAATAGGCTGACATGTAGGGCAACAAGCCTTATTATGTTGTTCAGATGCACAATACACTGAAAACTCTTTCACAAGCGTACACCATTATATCAATATGTATAGGGAGGAATCGCGAACTGCTCCAGATCTCTGAAAAACAAGCCCAAGACCTCGTAGATAATATGTAAAGTATCTCCCTGACGACCCGGCTCATGTAGCCGAGCTGTCCAAAATATTCATACAGCATCCTTCCTTTCGAATGGAGGAAGACAGCTATCTTATCCTGATCCAAAATCAGGAGTCCATAGACAAGCTACTGGAGCCACATGTGAGTAAAAACAACCATCAACGACATGGAACGTCGGCAATGGCTGTTAAGTGATTCGCTTACTTGTCGATCAGATGGGTTATCTTGAGCAATCTTGCGGTACGATGGTGAAAACATTTTACAGTTCCGAATTGAGTGGTAAAATCAGAGTGTTCTATGATTGCTCCCTGTTTGTGAGTTGCTCTTGAGCCAGACGAACCATTTCCCGAACCATGGCACCGCCAATTTTGCCGCCAATATGACCGGCTGATTCGGTATTTAGATCGCCATTGTAGCCTGGCTGGAGGGGGACTCCGAGCTCCTTAGCCACTTCGTATTTCACATCGTCAGGTTGATTCGGATCAACGACATAACCTTCACCCTTCATTACAGTTGCTTTGAAAGCCTTCATTTCGTTTTCAACCCCTGGAACTACATATCTCCTCTTTCTTCTTGTCATCAGGATGCACTCCCTTGATATCATTTCCCATAGCATGTGCGGGGTCAAAGATTTTTATTCCGGTTGCAAATCCGGATTGGACGCCGTATTTATACGCCGACTCATATAAACTATTCTGCCCGCTTTGACCTTTTCAGAACCTGCCTGATGCATAATAAAAAAGAGCAGCTTGGCCGCTCTTTTCAGTCATCAGTACACTTTTACCAAAACCTACGATCAGGCTCATCGGTGGTTAGGAAAATTTTTTATGCTTAGTAGAAGCTTAACGTTCATTGAAGCTGTCGATTAAAAACCTGTAGTGTATTGTTTTGGAGTTGTCGTTTCTTTTTTTAGCTTAGCTGCAGCTTCCAGAGCCCAGTAAGGATTTCTTAGCATTCCTCTCCCTACAGCTACGAGATCGGCAGCCTCATTTCCAATAACAGCATTGGCCAGTATAGGATCATCCAACCTTCCAACGGCAATGACCGGAATATCAAGCGCCTGTTTGATTTCTTGGGCTAACGGGACTTGATAAGCAGCATGAGTACCAGGTCTTCCCCAAGCAGCAATAGGACCCTCACCACCTGAAGAGATATCAAAAATATCCACTCCTGCTTGTTGATATTCTCTGGCAAAAGCGATGCTTTCCTTAATTCCGTATCCACCTTCTACATATTCTTTAGCAGATATACGCATAATCAATGGCATGTCTTCCGGTATCTCGGCTTTGGCAGCCTGAATAATTTCCTGGCCAAACTTAGTCAAATCTTTTCCATACTCATCCTCTCTTTTATTCGTGAGAGGAGAGTGAAATTGATGTATCAAGTAGCCATGAGCCCCATGAATTTCAACTGTATCTACTCCTGCTTTTACAGCACGCTGTACTGCACTGCGGAACTTCTCAACCATTTCTTTAACTTCGTTGGTCGAAAGGGCTCTAGGCATTTTGGAATTCTCATCAAACGGAATAGCGGAAGGAGCAACAGGTACTTCTGCATCCTCTGCTTTGCGTCCGGCATGGGCTATTTGAATCCCCACTTTTGCACCATAACTGTGGCAGGCATCAACAATTTTCTTCAAAGCAGGGATCTGCTCATCAGACCACAATCCCAAGTCAAAGTCTGAAATACGTCCATCCGGTTCTACGTCGGTCATTTCAATTATAATCAATCCTGCACCACCGACAGCTCGGCTTACATAATGCAGATAGTGCCAATCGGTAGCTATTCCATCTTTTTTATCAACTGAATACTGACACATGGGAGGCATGATAACACGGTTTTTTAACTCCAGTCCTTTTAACTTGTAAGGGTTAAATAAATCCTTCATCGAAAAAACTCCTTTTTATATATAAATGCATGCGCACGCATTTATATTAGCATAGTTATTTTCCTTATGTCAACTTATAGGCATGTTAGATGATTCTCGTTTATCCTATTACTTAATACAAAATAGCCCAGAAGGGTATCTCTTCTGGGCAGAAATAACATTATACTTGCACGATAAGTAATTGCGTCCTATAGCTTTTTGATTAAGGATTGTAACTCATGCTGGAGATCGTCCTTTAAAAGAGCGGACTGGAAAATTTCATTAAAAGTGACCAGAGCTCTTTGTAATTTGTCCTCACCGAGCTCAGTCAAACGGGTATAAATTCCTCTGCGATCATCTTCACATACATGCCGTTGCAAAGCACCACAGCTTTTAGCCTCCATCCTACCTACCAGCCTTGATATGGCACTTTGGCTCAAGCCGACCATTTCTTGTAATTGCTGCAATCTCAATTCTTTATCGCTTGTTTGAGACAGGAAATATAGAACATAGAACTCCTTTAAGGATAAACTGTACTTCTCCTGCAAAGCACTTTCTAATTCATTATTGATACTTGTCTGTAGGCTGGTAAGAGATAACCAATTATCTAAAGGCTCATTTTTCGTGTTGTTATCCATACAAGTTTCACCTGTTTCTATTCCATAAAATATAATGTCCGGGTAAAAATAAGACATGTAAAGCAATATCTATTTTGTTAAATAAATTGTTAGCAATTTAATTTTAATTTTACCAAGTTAAAATGAATTGGTCAAAAATTTTGGAGTCTAACAGTAGATATATTTAGGGCTTCTATTCGCGATAATTGAAGGATGATATCGAGGCTATGAGAGGGGACAAGAACTATTACTGTTTATCAGTAATTTCCATTACCAATGAAATTTATAAGTAAATATTTAATCTTCTTATGTAGAGAGTATTATAGCGTTAATCCTTCAGCTCGACCAGTACAATTTATAAACAAAAAATACTCAGACCACAATACTTGATCTTGTAGTCTGAGTATTTTTCTATTTGTTATATCTGGAGCTTCCATTAGCAAAGCCTATTTCAACAAAGCAACTCAGTGTTGATGGAATAATAGCGCCTTTGTGGCATAATTTTTTGCTTGAAGGTGACGTTACGTCACCTGCTATACTTACTGAGAACCACATGTTAGAGCATTCGATTGGATGTGAGTAAAGGATGCACAAAGAGAACAATCTGACGACAGGGGAGCTTGCCAAGCGTACAGGGATAACGGTCAGGACATTGCGATATTACGATCAGATTGGGCTTCTAATTCCAGAAAAGCATCACACTGGATCTATAAGATCATACAAAATGAAAGACCTGGAAAGATTGCAGCAAATTCAGACGTTGAAGTACTTAGGGCTATCACTTCAAGAAATAAAGGACATCTTAGATGCAGAGTCGCTATCCATAGGGGAGATCAGACATTCGTTGCAAGCACAGCTCGATGTTCTACAGAGGAAAATCGCTCATACGGAGCACGTCGTCCATGCAATACGAGATGCTATGGAAATGTCGGTCAATGGGTCTGATTGGAACCACTTGGCGGATGTTATTCAAACCGTGCAGAGTGAGCAAAATTGGGGCGAGCAGTATCGGACGGCGAACCGCCTGCAAACGCGGATACATCTTTATGACAAGTTTAGCACGAATCCACAAGGCTGGCATAGTTGGGTTTTTGAACAACTGGAGGTTCATCCGGGAGCCCACATTCTAGAGTTGGGCTGCGGCGACGGAACCTTTTGGATAAGAAACGCAGAACGAATTCCAAGCAGTTGGCGCATCACGCTTACCGATGTGTCAAGCGGGATGGTGGAAGAAGCACGTTGCCGCTTAGGAAGCAACAATTCGCAGTTTAAGTTTTTATCTGTTGACGCGCAACAGATCCCATTTCATGATGAACAATTCGATATGGTTATCGCTAACAACATGCTGTATCACGTGCCGGACATCCCTGGAGCGATCCGCGAGATGCACCGTGTCCTCAAGCGAGGAGGTATAGTGTGCACCTCTACGATGAGCATTCAACACCTACAAGAGGTTGAGCACTTGGCAGTTTCGTTCGACCCCGATCTTCATGTGTTGGATCAAGCTATTAAACGGTTCCATCTAGGTAACGGAGGGGAGTTGCTGTCTTCTTGCTTCTCCGATCTTCGGTTGCTTCGTTATGACGACCGTCTGTTGGTCGACGAAGCGGAACCCCTGATCGAATATATGATTTCGACTCCGATGAACGCAAGAGAGCGACTTGTCGGAGCGGCTATTGATAAGTTTCGAGACCACGTCAATCGACTTCTGCAGCAGAACGGGACCCTCAAAATGACTAAAGAGAACGGGATCTTTCTAGGGAGGAAATGAGATGAAGGCACAACAGCACCACCCAAAAGTACGGATCGTAAAAGAGGAGCTTCTATCGGATAACTGGTACATCTTAAAGAAAGTCACATTCGAGTACGAAAAAGAAAATGGACAATGGGAAACACAATCCCGTGAAGTGTACGACCGTGGCAACGGCGCAACGATCCTGCTCTATAATCGGCACAAACAAACCATTGTACTAACCAGACAGTTCCGAATGCCTACTTATCGGAACGGCAATGAGACTGGAATGCTTATCGAAACCTGTGCAGGACTGCTCGATAAAGAAACACCGGAGGAAAGTATTCTGCGGGAGACGGAGGAGGAGACAGGGTACTGTATCGACCGTGTACAGAAAATAGGCGAGGCCTATATGTCACCGGGATCGGTTACCGAAATCCTGCACTTCTTTGTAGCGGAGTATAATGAAGATATGACAACGGGTCGGGGTGGAGGGCTTGAGGAAGAACAGGAAAACATTGAAGTGGTGGAACTTCCGTTTGCTCAGGCGCTCGACATGGTCCAAAGCGGCGAAATTCGTGATGCCAAGACGATCATGTTGCTCCAATACGCTCAGATCCAAGGTCTCTTGAAAGTGAAATCGAAACCGCTGCATATCCTTATCGCAGGCCCGTATCGCTCTGGAACGAATGATGATCCTGTATTAATTGAGGAAAATGTCAGCTACATGAATGAAATCGCTCTTCAAGTTTACGAGGCTGGGCACATGCCGGTGCTGGGGGAGTGGTATGCTTTGCCCCTTATCGCGACAGCCGGTTCCACTAGTCCGGGAGACGAGATTTTCAACCGAATTTTTCATCCATCTTCCATTCGCCTGCTTGATTACTGTAACGCCGTGCTTCGAGTCGGAGGACCATCTCAGGGTGCCGATGAAATGGTAAGGGTTGCGAAAGAGAAAGGATTGTTGGTTTACGAAAAACTGGACGATCTTCCGTTGATAACCACACGTCCGTGATTGTTGTGTTGATCCCGAGCAGCTCCCCATTCGGCACAGCCATTTTGGTCAAGTTTGAAGTTGGCATTTTCACAGTAACCGCAGCCCAAGCCTTATTCTGAGCAATGTCGATACTCGCCAGCCAGGCACTATCCATCCGATGACACACGAGAAGATTCCCTACTTATGTGCTCTCGGCCATCCGACTGGAATCCGCACCAGCATCCAAGCCGAGCATTTTATCCTGTAAGAATCTTTCGCGGTTAAAAGGAGGATGGCCTGGATCTATTATTAATTAGATTGACGAATCAGACTCCTCATTTATTCTTTTGCCAGCCCGCGAATAAAGGCTTCGAAATTGGGCGCAAGCCAAGTAATCTTGTAGTTATTCTCCTTATCCACATGGACAACCTCCGGTTCGCCGTCATTGCCGGATTCCCGGTAATCCAGCATGACCACCTCGGACTCCGAAGGGCAATCACAAATGACCACACCAATTTCAGGATATCCCCCATGCTCAATTCTGAAGCGGCTGCCTGATTCACCGCACAGTGAGTGTCTCTTCTCCCGCCCGATTCCCAGAATGCCTGCAATTCTGATATGCTCTTTCGCCCCGGAGACCGATTCACCTATAGGGAAGCATCTGCTACGAGGAACTCCCCCGTTATGCAGCTTCATCATATGAATATAGAAGGTCGGCAGCCTGAACACCAATTCTTCTTCTAAGGAGACGATTAGCTCATCAGTGGGCGGATCATCTATAACATATTGTTCTAACGCATGCTCGCTGTCATCCCAAAAGTCCGTAAAATCGAAATCCACAACGGTATCAACCTCGGCACTGGACACTTCCACTGCTTTCTGAGGGGCTTTGCTCCGAGTCAAATTCAGGAACTCCAAAGTATCCTCATCCCCAGGTTCTAACTGATCTGCAGCTTCAAATGCGCGCAAGGCCTCCTCATGTTGATCCAGGTAGTAATAGGCAAAGCCTATGCGGTAATTCCACAGTGGATCGTCTTTCCCCTCCTCTTCAATGGATAGGAACTGTTCAACCGCCTCTTCGTAACGCTCAAGATTGTTCAGCGCTCTGCCCAAATGACTGATCAGCACATAATCCCTGTCCTCCACAGGAATCTCCATAATGGCATTTACGATTTCTTCGAATTCATCTTCCTCATGCCACGCTTCCAGCTGTGGCAACAGATTGTCCCGCATCAGCTCTGCCTCCTAATTTTCGCCCTTTTTTTTAATTCTAACATTCCCGGCACCGCTCTATCCAGCTTGCCAGACACGTACAATGAGTTACTATCATCCATTCCGACTTTGTACTTGATCGGGCTGGCCTATGCTTCTAATTTATGAGGCTAAACGTTTACGCTTGACACGCTTTATGTACAAGAGTAAATTTAAGGCATTATTTACGGATGTAAACAAAGTATATGGAAAAAGGTTTCATTATTCTCCCCTAGGCTCTCCCTCCCCGATCAATCTTTCGCATTTTTTCAAAACAATAATGAAATGAAACGGAGAATCACGGATGATCGCAAAATTCAGAAAAGGTTCGTATAGACTATCTGCCGCCGCAATAATTCTGGTTCTTGTCTTAAGTGGCGTAATCCTCGCTATTACATTAAAGAGCGGTAAGAATACTGAATCAGCTGTAGATCCAAACGTAGGTTCCATGAAGGGAACTTTTTCTTCATGGAAGGTAGAACGTCTTAATGATTGGGTAAAATGGTTTCCTAGTCTGGCAAGGGCAAACGACTTTTCCGGTTTTCGGTTCAAAGTACCCGATTATCTACCTCCTGGTTATCAACTTCAAAATGTCGAGGTTCTTAAGAATTATGTCAATCGTATCGATAATCAAGTTACTATTACTTTTGTATCAAACTTTGGAAAATCGGATGAAAAAAAATTCACGTTGCTCGTCTCCAAGGGAAATTTACTCCAAACATACAGTCGATCGGTGGCGGGGGATGTCAGAAGTAATGCTCCGGCATCTTGGGGGAATGCACAAGTCCGTTCCTACAAACAAGATGAGGTTACGTATGCCGGCATCAAAGGCACATTAGTAACCCAAATTCAAAATTATGAATACCATCAACCGGAAAGGGAAAAAAGCTTTGTTTGGCAGGATGAGGGAGTCTGGTATGCAATGAATTACTATAGCGAAAATCATTCCAGAGAAGGTCACCCTGAGTTTTGGACGAATATCTCGCAAGACGAGCTGGAGAAATTGTTGCTATCCTTTACATTCCCCCAACAAATCCAGAATGTCAGCTACGATGGAAAAGGAAATTCGTTTCCTATATATGACGAAAAGGATTTGCTGGAAGCAAAAAAAATTTTGGGTTTTAAGGTAAAGTTCCCAATTAGCCTGTCGAATAACCAACTTAAGCTTATTGACTCGCTACTGCTCCAGGCAGGAGATCAAAACACGGGTTACGATTTTAGGCCAGACGCGGATTCAATTAAAAATATATACCATGCAGAATACAATTCTAAAATATATGAAATAAATGATGAACTCGCCCTCTATCAGAGCAAGGTTCCCATTGTTAATGCTGCAAAACTATCCGTAATTCGCAAATTAGATATTAACGGCATCGACATTTCCGTTGGTGAGGACAACAATAACGTCTACAATGAATATGGACGCGGCACAACAAACAAGAAGGACACCAGAAGTCAAACCTATTACTTATGGAAGCAGAACGATATTTACTATACTGCCATCTTTTTGGGTTTGGACAAAAATCAGGAAGAAATCGTTAAGACATTGGTACTTGCGCCCATCCAATAAATTAGGAAAATTCAAACTGGACTATTCTGCATGTACGGATACTCTTGTTGCGACAGGCCAGGTCTTTTGGGGAATCGCCGACCGAAACCGACCGAATGTGATCCGTACACGCAGCAGTAAATGCAGATAAGCTTCGCTTATCGATGTATCCTAGCGAATCCGAGTTGTCGCTGCAACAATGTCCCGATAAGCCCAATGTTCGACCGGGACATCTGACCACTTGGACGAGATTTTGTATTCTTAAGCAAGCACTTTAGCGGTGGGGAGACTTCCCACCGCTTGGCGTTGTATTTATTTCTAAATTCACGAATTAACGATGCAGCAGTTCTTTTTCGCCCAGACCAAGCGTCTGCGTTGTGGATGCATGAATTTCTTGGAAAAGTTCTGAGTTTTCCGCTAGTGCCACACCATAAGAAGGAATCATTTCTTTTATTTTCGGTTCCCAATCTTTCATATGTTGTGGGAAACATCTTTCTAATACTTCCAGCATAACGTTAACAGCAGTAGATGCACCCGGAGAAGCGCCGAGCAAAGCAGCTACTGAGCCATCAGCAGCACTAACCACTTCCGTACCAAATTGAAGTGTGCCTCTTCCACTCGCCGTATCTTTGATCACCTGCACACGCTGGCCTGCTACCACGATCCCCCAGTCCTCGATTTGGGCATTTGGAATAAATTCGCGTAATTCTTCCAGGCGCTTTTCATTCGATAACATCACCTGCTGGATCAGGTATTTGGTCAACGCCATCTCTTTTGCGCCTGCCGCCAGCATCGTCAAGAGGTTATTGGGTTTTACAGAACAGATCAAATCGAAATTTGAACCCGTTTTCAAAAACTTTGGTGAAAAGCCGGCAAATGGCCCAAATAGCAGTGCTTTTTCGTTGCCGATATATCTTGTGTCCAGATGCGGGACAGACATGGGAGGAGCACCCAGCTTAGCTTTACCGTATACTTTTGCATGATGCTGCGTGACAACCTTTGGATTATTACATACCATAAATAGTCCACTTACCGGAAATCCTCCGATATGCTTGGACTCAGGAATACCCGTTTTTTGTAATAAAGGCAGACTACCGCCCCCACCACCGATAAAGACGAACTTGGTCGTATGGTATTCGATTTTACCGTTTTCAAGATTATGCACTTTGACTTCCCACGAGCCGTCGCTCATACGTTTAATATCCTTAATATTATGCTTGTATTTGATCTCAACGTCTTTACTTTGTAAATGCTCAAACAACATGCGTGTTAAAGCTCCAAAGTTCACATCTGTTCCGGAGTCGACTTTGGTTGCCGCCATCGGTTCATTCGAGGTACGGCCTTCCATGATCAGCGGAATCCATTCCTTTAGCTTTTCAAGGTCGTCAGAAAATTCCATTCCTTGGAACAGGGGAACCTTTGATAGCGCTTTAAATCGCTTTTTCAAAAAGGATACATCTTTCTCCCCTATGACCAGACTCATATGAGGTATTGGCCTGATGAAGTCCTGCGGATTACGAATCAGATTGCTAGTTACAAGAAAAGACCAAAACTGTCTTGAGAGCTGAAACTGCTCATTAACGTTTACAGCCTTGCTAATATCTATAGATCCGTCAGGCTTCTCGGATGTATAGTTCAGCTCGCACAGTGCAGCATGGCCCGTACCCGCATTATTCCATTCGTTAGAGCTTTCTTCTCCTGCGTTTGCGAGTTTCTCAAACACTTTAATTTCCCATTCCGGTGCTAACTCTTTCAGCAATGATCCCAGAGTCGCACTCATGACTCCGGCACCAATTAAGATAACGTCTGTTTTTTTCTGAATGCTGCTCATAAAAACCTTCCTTATCTCTTATTTTTGCAAAAAAGAGCAGGCCCTCCTGCTTAGGTGATACAAGAAGCAAGGCTCCACTCAGGAACATACCTTTTCTGTCTCCATTATAACTAAATTATAGTCTATTAAAAATAAAACTAACTACCATATAATAATTATAGACTATTTATGTTAAAAAGTGAGAATTCATTCCGCAAAAATAAGGATTGAACTCAGCTTTTTACAAGATTTACGGCTTGATTTTGTTTATTTTCTGCGTTAGCACTATTTTAACCGAAAATGAAGCCTTCGCATAATCTAAGAAAATGGATGCATCCAGGATATACAATAATGAATGGATTATGATCTACATAAATCCATATTATGCGAGCAGGCTTATCGGGTGATCCATAGTCACCCTTATCCTACGTATATTAATCGACAAAGAAGTATCTTCTATGCAGAACTCATCAGAAAAAAAGCAGCACAAGGCTGCTTCTCATTGAGAACGATATCCATTAGTATCTGCACTCAAACCACATATTCAGCCATAATTAGCTCGATATCAAATGGAGTAATCCCTCTTTCCAATGAGAATATCGCATCGGCCTGATTGGCTGTATCTACTAACTCCCCTCTTGCCTTGGCATGGAGGTTGAATAAATCGTACAGATCCGGTTTACGTAAATCTGTCATGGCTTTGCCCATCAAGATCATGCCTTTTTGGTTCCCCTCCACATTATTGTAGTAATGAGATCGTTCATTATGGCGGGCGTTATATTGTGGCAACCCTTCATTCCTACACCAATCAACCGTACTGTAACTTGCCGGAGTGCTTTGTGGGCTGGATGATGCGCAAGAAACCCGGTTCCGGCGAAATATTCGAGCCTTCGACGGTACGGCCTGTGGGCGTGCCATGAACGGTCCCCTCTTTCCACCAACTGAAGAAACGAATGGTGTCCCCTTCCATCATCGGTACATGGCTTCCGCGAACAATCGTATGCAGGGCTTTGCTTGCCGATCTTTGTGAGAACGGCACATAATAGTCCTGCAATCGTTCATCGACATAAGCCTTTCCCAGAGGCGGGAGCACGGAGAATCGCTCGATAAGCACTCGTTCACACAATTGCACAAGGTCTTGGCATACCGCTTCATTGATCTCCGGGAGCGTATGGGGAACAGAAAAGGCCTTGGCAACGTTTCCTTTTGGGAAAAAGACACGCAGATTACGCGGCTCATGGCGGCGAGCAAAATGATTCTTCACTTGGAGCAATACAGGCGTCGATACTTGATTCGCGACTTCACCAAATGCCAGCACGGCATACTCCGTGTATTCGGTTGACCGCAATAATTGATCCATCTTCTGGCAAATTCACCTGGACGCTGCATCAACAGATCGATCAAAGTCCAGACCTGACGATAATGGAATGCAAGCTCCACGCTTCCGTTAAAGGTTGTAAAGGGCTAGTTATTACGTAAAATATCAAAAGCTTCCTCACAACGCATAAACCGATGCAGATTCAGTAGAAATTCGCCAAATGAATCAACAACGAGATTGGGGGGCTTACCTGACATAAAGCGATCTATCACCGATACCCTTTTTTGATGTTCTTTTGTTGTATTATTGTTCGTTTAATAGTTTCTGTATGGATGCTGTATCCAAAAGCGCTGTAAGCGCCACTAATGGATTCCAATAATCTTTGTAATGTACGATTTTATGGTCCCTTGTTTCGATCACGGAGATATACTTCTGAAGATAGGGCTTGTCGGTAGTCAGGACTTGCGCTTCCTCAATTCCGAATTCAACGACCATGATGTTGGGGTTCAACGTGAAGTGAAATGTGGGTTCACTGAACTGTGAGATATCAAACCTTTGAGGAAAGTCTTTAATATACTCATAAATGGCAGCCTTCCCTTCAAGTTTTTGAGTAAAGCCTTTAGGAGCGTAAGGAAACTCGAACAGCGCATTGTCATCAAAAAGTTCAATAAATTGGTTCATGTCTTTCTCTAATAAAGACTTGCAAAACTTACTGAAAATCTCCCGTGAAGCTTCCCGCACCTTTTCGTTATCTGCCGGGTTGAACGTCATATTTACCACTCCTTATCAAAATTAAAATATTGAATCTGATCGCCGGAATGCCCCGGCTTACGACTCCGACGATTGTTTCCGCGCAAGAATCTCGGGAGGTTGGGCGCCAAGCCACCATGCCGGATTTGCCGATCCTTCGACGACACGTCCATCCGTATGCACATAATAGCGTTTATCCGGTCTTTGAGCGAAATCGCCATTCAGCGCACGTAGGCTCCATTCCGAACCGTAACGGAAGATCTCCGCTGCAACACCGCCAAGGGGATGGAATTCATTCTCATAGATCCGCAGCTCCTTGGGAGCCTTAATGAGCTCGTATAGAGAAATCGCATCTTCAACAGGGATCAGCTCGTCAAATTCACCGTTGCCAATCAGTACCGGGCAAGTGATGTTCGAAACCAGATGCCAAATGCTGTAATTCGCCGCCATTTCTTTATCAAACTTCTCTTCATCCGTGTACCCGGACATATACATCATATTGGCCTTGAAGCTTGGTTGAGCTTTGCTGAAAGACTTCTCCAGTTCACCGGGTCCTGTCATGAATGTGGCTAATGATTTCAGACGATTGTCGTGTGCAGCTCCCCGTAATCCCCAGATCGCGCCCATACTGACCCCAAACAGACCTATCCGATTCTTGTCAACCTGCGGAAGTTCTTCAAGAAAGTCAATATACCGGCTGATGGCGCGCTGGTAGTTGGTCAAGGTGACTTTAAGTCCGGATGATCCGGATTCTCCTTGGCCGGGTCCTTCAATCGACAGGGCAATCATGCCCCGGGACGTATAGTAGCGTTGGGCAATCTGGATATAGTCCTCTTTGATCATGTCCATGCCCGGACCTAGAATGACGGCAGGAGCGTTCGATACGTTTCCTTCAGGGAGAAACAGCAGACCGAATATTTTTTTGCCTTCAAAATCCAGCTCAACCCTCTGGATCGTTTGATTACTCAGGCGCGAAATCGCTGCGACGGACTCATTACAGCGCTGGCGAAATACGGTTTTTCTGGGATCATCGTTAAAAAATGAATACTGCGCTCTGCCCCACATCACCGCAGCCCGCTGATACAAATCTTTGGCGGTTGCCGGGAAACCCTCGCTTTCATAGTGCTTTGCGCGTGCTTCTGCTTGGGCCGCAACGGTCGACCATGCTTTCGGGATCATGACGCCGCTTTTAACCAATTCAAATACCCTGTCAAAGTCTCTGTGATTATGCCCGCATTCTTCTAACGTTGCCTTTGCTTCGGGATGCAGGGCGTCAAATCCCCCTTGTGAAAGTGCGATATCCAGAATCCATCCTTGTGAAACTGCTCGTTGTGTCATTTTTTTAACCTCCGTATTTTTATTTTTAAGTACTTATAATCTGAAAGCCGTTCAACCTCCATTTACTGGCTTTCATTTCTGTTTCCAATGTGAGGCGTGCGCGATGGCAAAGTCTTTCAGAGATTTAGGCGGTCGTCCTGTCACACGCTCAACTGTATCCGTAACCTGATCTTCGGTACCGTGAAGCCTGATCGCTTCATCCAGCCCTGCGAGAAAATGAGCATAGTCTTCAGCCATCCCGAACTTCATCATCCCGGCCGCCAGCTCTTCCGTGCTAATATTCACATGTTGGATGGTTCGTCCTGCAACAGCGCCGATGATTTCTCCAGCTTCCGCGTAACTAAGGGACTGAGGCCCCGTGATGACATGATCTGTATTATGAGGTTGCTCATCAATCAGCGCTCTCACACCGACCTCAGCAATATCGTCAGCATCAACGAATCCAACCCGCCCCGATCCTGTAGCCGTAATCATTACCCCGTCACTGTTGATTTGCGCTCCATGATGACCCTCAGTGAAATTTTGCATAAAATAAGAAGGACGCAGTACCGCCCATTCCGGCACAAGCTGACTTATTACCTGATGCACTTTGCCGAACACAGGTCCATTCTCAGGAACGGAAGCGCTGCTAAGTAACACGACCCGGCGTACCCCTTCCTTTAAAGCCTTCTCCAAAAAAGGCACCATCATCTTGGCCGGATCCATGACTGCAATGGGACCCACCAGGTAGATCTTATCCACGTTTTTCAAAGCCGGTTCAAACGTTGTCTCATCGAACCAATCAAAAGCCACATGCTCATTAGTGCTTTCTGAAGCGGAAGTGCCGCGATCGGCCGTACGAACAGCATAGCCCAAATCGGTTAGCCGCTTAGCTATACGGCTTCCCGTTTTACCTCTTCCACCTGTTACTAGAATTTTACCGTTTTTAGGCATATCAATTACTCCCTTTCTTTTTCTAGACTAATAAGTCCAAAATGGTTGTGAACAGTCAGTCATATTGGTTCAGTAACCGGAAACAGACCGCGTCAATTCGCCGCTTGCGATGTGTCGCAACACTACGTTTGTTACCACTTCATTTTTCGGATCAAATGGTCCAATAAGATTAAAATTTAATGGAGCATCCATACCGCTCCATTAATGGTCAAGCGCAGTAAGAGTAACAGCTGCAATATCGTCCAAAACTTCCGGATCCGAGGTTAATTTAGCAGCTTGGGTTAACGAATATCTCGCCTGATTCAAATATCGGGCAAGGGCAAGGGGGTTTAGACGTTCACTAAGCTCACCCTGCTTTTGTGCGCGCACTAATGCTTTATAAAAAGCTTGCTCCAAACGTGCCGTATCTTGTTTGAAGAACTCTCCGATGTCCGGATCGTGAGGGACTTGGTCGATGGCACTGTGCATAATGAAGCATTCCTTGCGGCGCTGTTCATCCTTCAGAACGGCTACAACCTCATAAATGATATCGGTAATAGCTTTCTTCGCCGAACCGGGGCGTTCCAAATAGGAAATGACAGCAGCGCTTTTATCATTCATATAATGCTTCACTGCCGAGATAAAGAGATCCCTCTTTGTTCCATACGTGTCATATAGACTTTGGCGAGCTATACCTAACCCATCGAGTAAATTTTGCAGCGAGGTGCCCTCATAACCATAGTGGCCAAATACCTCCATAGCCTTGTGCAGCACAAGCGTCGTATCGAATTCCTTGCTTCTCCCCATGTATTGAACACCTCCTTTCTGACACCTATCTTATCTTTTCCAGATCGTTTAGTCAAGAAAAAAATAAGTCCATTGCAAATCAAAAAAAGAGACTTGTTTCAGTTAAAGAACAAATCTCTTTTTGTTTTGTTTAAACAAATCAGCCGTTTACACCTTGGAGAATACGTATTGCTACATTTCTCGCTGCATGAGGTTGGTGTTATAGATTAAGATTATCTCCAAGGACATCACGGATGACGAAAAAAGATAGTAATGGCCCGCTTTCGCTTTACTATTATTTGTAATACGGTTCTCAGCGCTGTCTGTATCGACAAGTTTTAGGGCCATCCTTTGCGGGATGGCCTTAAAATTATAGAACATGCATTGTATATTCTCTTTACTTCTTGTAGCTATGGCCCAGTACCCGCCGCCTTGTTACCCAACTTGCCTTTAACTCTCCTCCCCTTGTATCGCTCGATTTTCATTAAGCCACACTTTATAAGACTCCCCCCATGCTTGCATTGTCATAATGACTGGTCCCAAAGTCCTTCCGAAATCAGTAAGGGAGTATTCCACTCTTGGCGGAACCTCTTTATATATTTCGCGATGAATGATGCCATCCCGTTCAAGCTCTCTTAATTGCAATGTGAGCATAAACTGCGTTATTCCCGGATTGAGGCGCCTGAATTCATTGAACCTTTTCGTTCCGTTCAGGAGCTGATAGAGAATGATCCCCTTCCACTTTCCACCAATAACATCCAGCGTTGTTTCAACCGGACATGCTTGCATATCCGGACTCGCTCCATATTTGTTTCTTCGGTCTCCCATCAGCTTATCTCCCTAAAGGTTTGATTTTTAATACTATATCATAAAAATATGCGTACTTACTTAAAGTTATCGAATTGATTTACAATGCAACTGTACAACATTTCCTGTTTGAGAGGATGGATACCCATGAATACCAACCAAAAGATGAAAGCAGTCGGTGCTTACCGATACCTCCCCATATCCAATCCGGAAAGCCTTATTGATCTGCATTTGGATAAACCGGAACCTACGGGCCGTGATTTGCTTGTAAATGTAAAGGCAATCTCTGTCAACCCTGCAGACGTAGGCGTTCGCGAAAACCATAACTACGAAGCCGAATCACCGAAAATTCTTGGTTGGGATGCTGCTGGAATCGTAGAACAAGTTGGTCCTGACTGTCAATTGTTTAAACCTGGGGACAAGATCTATTATGCGGGCAGTGTGTCTCGACCAGGTAGTAATAGTGAATTTCACTTGGTTGATGAACGAATTGTAGGAAATATGCCGAAAAGTTTGGATTTCGCAGCCGCAGCCGCATTACCGCTTACCTCGATAACTGCATGGGAGGGCCTATTTGATCGTTTAGGAATTAGCCTAAACGCAAATGAAAACAAAAGTATACTTATTATCGGTGCAGCAGGAGGAGTAGGATCGATTGCTATTCAACTTGCCAAATTAGCAGGTTTGACTGTCATCGGTACTGCTTCACGTCCAGAGTCAACTCAATGGGTCAAAAGTCTAGGTGCGGATTTTATAATAAACCACAACAACCTTTTTCAACCTCAGCTCAAAGAATTTGGTATAGACACCGTAGATTATATCTTTTGCTTGAATGACACTGTACAACATCTAGCCAATATAGCGGAGGTCATTACCCCTCAAGGTATAATTTGCTGTATCGTACCTGCAGATAAGGCTACCTGGGCAGGAAGCCTGAAAATGGACTTGCTGTTTTCTAAAAGTGTAACGTTTGTATGGGAGTTCATGTTTACACGGTCCATGTTTCATACCAAAGACATGATTAAACAACACGAATTGCTGAATGACCTAGCGGACTTAATCGATGATGGAAAATTAAAAACTACACTAAATGAACGACTAGAACCCATTAATGCAGCAAACCTACGGTTAGCGCATGAGAAGTTGGAAACTAGACGGTCCATTGGAAAAATTGTTTTAGAAAACTTCTGATACTACGAAGAAGGCGCGTTTGGTTCCAAAAAGCGGTAATGTGTATAGACAAGACTAAGGCCCCTTGCCAATATGGGGGCCTTTTTGTGTACAACGATATGGTACAGGTGAGACAAAATCCCAAACTTTGTAAAAAAATTGCCATCACTTATGATATAGTTCACCGCGCTGCTCGTAACGGCAAGTTCTAGGGCTATTCTTATAGGATTGCCTTTTATCACTTAAATATCAGTCAGTGATTTTCTAGTTATCTATGACAATTTCTCCTTCATCTTTTGGCTCTTCAAATCAATTAAGAAAAGTCGTTAACAACTCCTCTGTAATCATAAGGGCAGCATCTGCATCAAAGCGTTGGCTACGAATCTTAAAGCACTTTCGCAATTCACTTTCAAGTAAATGAGTCTCCACTTCCCTCCGGCGTTTTCGATAAGCCGCTTATATTCATTTCTTTCCGACCTGCTCCAAAAACTAGAGTCAACCACAACCTGTTTTTTATCTTGAATGAAATAGCTCAAGGACATGATCACCAATAAAGGATTGCCAAAACACCGGAGTTGTGCAGGCGATCTAACATAAAAGGGGACAGTTGTTAAACACAAATTGTCCCCACAATAACTTATACCTTCATCTGTCCGTTGATAACTTTCATCATACTTTTACCAGTGGCTATAATTGCTTCTTCTGCCGGGCGTGGTGCCCATCCCAGTAAACGTTTGGCTTTTTGATTACTCGTTGACATGTCTTGGCCCAAGAGTGTTGCAATCATTCTTAATTTAGGATTGAAAACCGCCGCAACACGAACGATAGGATTTGGAATTTCTTTCATAGGCACGTGCTTCGCATCTTCCCCTAAATTTTTTCTCAGAATATTTGCGATCTCAAGTGTTGAGAGATTTTCTGCACTAGAAGCTATAAACCGCTCTCCACTTGCTTCGGGATGAACCATTGCCAGGATATGCAGCTCTGCAACATCTCGAACATCCACATAATCAGAATAAATTTTGGGGACAGACTTTAGCTTGCCTTCTAACATTTGGCGGACAATATCATTTGAATGCGAATAATCATTGCCTAGAATTGGTCCCATCACACCAACAGGATTTACGGTTGCAAATTCTAAACCCTTCCCTTCTTGTTGAATAAATTCCCAGGCAGCTTTTTCAGCAAGTGTCTTGGATTTTTGATATGGATGAATTTTTGCGTCTGTATTGGACCAATCATCCTCGGTATATGGCCCTATGTGATGCTTATGTCCCACACCAATGGCCCCAAAAGCAGAAGTTAAAACAACACGCTTGACCCCTGCATCACGTGCTGCCCTCAACACTCGTAAAACACCTTCACGTGCCGGCCCAATCATTTCATTCTCATCTTTATAAATTCTATTGGGGGTTGGAGAAGCCACATGGATGACATAATCCGCTCCTTTAACCGCATTATTCCAGTTTTTATCAGAAGTCAAATCCGTTTGAACAAATGACAAATCCTCCATATTTGTCACTCCACCTGACATAATCATAGCTTTCACTTCATCTTGTCTGCTCATTGTACGCAGGGTTGCCCGCACACGATACTTCTTCTCCAGTAATTTCACAATGATATGAACTGCGATAAATCCTGAACCTCCGGTCACCAGCACTACAGGTTTGCTAGAGTCTGCCATCTTAAATACTCCCTTCAAGTGGTGTTACACTTGTAACGATTTTTACACTATAATAGGACTAGGCATTATCAATAGCAAGCAAGAAACAAGCATGTGTGACAGAATGGAGGAAGTGTAATGGCAGCAACGGATCACGCACAAATTATTAAAAAAGACACCAAAGAATGGATTACTATTGCATTGCTGGAGCTATTGCGAACGAAAAGAATATCAGAGCTGACGATTTCAGAACTCGTTAGAAAAGCCGGCGTCAGCCGAATGGCCTTCTATAGAAATTATGAAAGTCTTGAACAGGTATTAGTGGAGTACTACGAGCCTAAATTTGCAGATATTTTCAATAAAATTGCGAACAAAAAGAATCACGAGCAAAAAATAACAGATTTGACCAACTTTTTTCTAACATTCTCTGATGATTTTCGATTGGCCATTGAGAGTGATTACACAGGGCTACTTTATCAAATCTTCAAAAATCATATTACCCAATTTTATGATGAGCTCATTCCCTTTCCAGACTGGACAGGTGCGAAACGAAATTATTGGATTCATTTTATGAGTGCCGGTGTTTTTGAAATTTGGGTGATGTGGATAAAGAATGGTCAACAAGAAACCATAGAAGAAATATCCGCACTCATCCGACTTTTTCATAAATAAAAATACAGGGAAATACGATGAGTGTCCAAAACAGGACATAGCAAACTGGCTTTTCGCCATCTCCGAGGAAGATATACTAGAGGTTCATTTGCTTAAGGAACGAGTAGGTGAACTGGCTGAGCAGGAAACGGCAATGTTGAGGCGAAAAGCGGATATTGAAGACATGCGTAGTAATGAGAGTAACAACCCGGTGAGTTTGGCCCATGTTCAGGGTATGCTCGGGGAATTCACACGGCTGTTTGATCAGATGAGCAATGAGCGAAAAAAGCAGTTGGTACATGCATTAATTAAAGAAATCTCTATTACTAAAGAAAGAACATTCGAATCATATCTGTAAAAATCAAAAAAAGGCTGTTCGAAGCTATCTATTATGCCCTTATAAACATCAACGTGAATGTAAGTAAACGCGGTTACACTTCTCAGTAATATTCCATATTTTAGTTGGTTTTTAAAATTGAGAGTCTCCATATCACGTTAATTCTTTGGAAACCAAACATTATCATCTTCAAAGGTGAGTTCTGTTCCTTTTATTCCCGGTACAAACAGCATTTTCAGCATATTAATCCTCCTGTTTATTTCTCGACTTGCAATGACATATATAAAAGTAACAAATTTCTCTATATAAGCATATCATTTTGGGTAAGTTAGTCATACTTTGTACTTATTCCTTTTCTCTTCTTTAAGCTTTAAAAGTACCATAAATAAATGTTTTAACTTTCTGTCCAAAATGCTGCGTTGCCGTTATTTATGATACGGTTCACCACATAGCATGTAACAGTAAGACCAGATAGATGCTTGATGACTGCAATATAAATATAATGCTTCTGCATTGAACCACTCATGAAACTGTTTCCGATCAAATCCGGGAGGGTATTGGGACCTTAACAATAGAGGAAGTCATCCGTATCTACTCCATGCGTTGGGACATAGAAGTCCTTTAAGTGCGCTAAATTCTTGTTACGCTTGCAAAAGGAGTTTCAAGGACTTTCATACAATCTGCTCGTCAGTCATACGACAATCGTATTTTCCAGATACATTCTGCTCGCATAGCTGCATCGACAAAGCATCTACCACCGTACACTCGGAGGTTTGTTTTATGAAGTTAGCGCCTTAGATTGGGTGGTAGCCTTGCAATAACTTCTGAATTGATCAATGAAGTAACCACAAAGGCTAACAAGAAGCTTACAAAACTGATCCAAAGTCAACTTCAACAATGGATTGCCGGTTTGCCAAGTTATCTCAAGGCTTATCTGCCTATTTCAAGCTGCGAAGTTTGAGTTACTGAGAAATGGTTGCATGATAGCTGGCTGCAGCAAGAAAATTATGATTACGTAAGCGAGAGTTAACGCGTATGGCGGCAATATTGATGCTAGCGGCAGCAACTATTGAAAACGAAATAGAAGCACACATTTTTCTAACACAAAGGAGAGTAATACATGACTTCACTGTTTATTGTTCCAGAAAGCAAGCTGTCGGTTGATGCCACTCATTATGTGCGAGAACTTTCAACCCAAACACTATTCAATCATTTGATGAGAACATATGCTTTTGGATATATGATCGCTCAGAAGAATGATCTGAACATTGACATGGAATTGCTATATCTCGGTGCCATCATGCATGACTTGGGCTTGACCGAACCATTTGCAGACAGAGAGCGTACTTTTGAAATCGAGGGCGGAGAGGCGGCTTGCCATTTCTTGGTTCAACATGGTTATCCAATCGAAAAAGCGGAAATCGTACAAAAAGCGGTCGAACTGCACGCCACGGTCGAAGCAGAAAAAAAACAACCTGAGATTGCACTGGTACATTTAGGGGTTATGGTTGATGCAGGTTTTCGGGTCGATCTTTTTCCAAAGGATCTTCTCCAGCAGATCATCGAAGACTATCCACGACTCGGGATTAATCAAAAAATGATCGAGCATTTTACTTACCAACTTCAGAAAAAAAACGATATGAAATTGATTCCGATTATCGAAGCAGCGAAACATCACTCCCATTTCAGTGAATGATGCAAACTGGAGGTGAAGGATATGCTGGTGTCTCTCTCAACGAAATCATAAATGCTACGGGAATTCAGAAAGAGGGCATCTATTAACATTTCGTCAATAAGGATGAAATTGCGATGGAAGCCTTTGAATATGCCGCCGACACTGTATTCGAGCAATTTGTAGCAGCTGTCAGTTCTCGGAAATCCGCTATGGAAAAACTGATCAGTATGTTTGAACTGTACAGCAATGTGGTTGACTCTCCTCCATTTGTGGGAGGCTGCCCCGTGATGAACGCGGCCATTGAGTACGATGATGGGCATCCATTGCTGCACGAGAAAACCCAGAATCGCATGCGAGACTTTATATCATTTATCAAGAACATCTTGCATGAGGGCATAACGAATAGGGAATTCAAATCGAGCATCGATCAAGATGGCGCAGCCTCTTTTCTTATGGCCGCGCTTGAAGGCGGGATTATGTTGAGCAAACTGGAAGCTGATAATCGGCATATTCATTACATTAAAGATCATGTATCTGCTTTTTTGAAGACATTGGAAGCCTAAGCCTCTGCATTTAGTTGACAAGAGCGCTGACCCCGGGGAGAACAGCATCTTGTCAAAAATTGAAACAGAAGGTTACGATCCATTGAATAACACCAAATCACGTTACCGACTATTGGTCGGAATCAGTATGTTATTGGTCCTTTACGTCATTGTAAAAAACTATATTATCGATCCTGAAGCCAAGGGATTTTTAACTCAAACTTCACTAGTGACAACTAATACTTAAAGCTAATCCTTTGGAGTAACGGAAAGCGCTAGTTCAACAAAAACAGCGGCGAACAAAAGCTTTATTTTATATTCTTTGTTCGCCGGACAACTAACACTATCGTCTTAATCTGCTGATATAGTTACTATCAACTATCAAGTACAATTTCTTTCCTAGTCTTGTGTACCATCACTTGTGATACGGTTCCCCGCGTTTTGATTCAATAGTAAAGCGAGTCCTAAGTAATTCTAAGGACTCGCTTTACTATAATCATTATTATGTTTATCACAACGAACATTTCACCACCATTAATCACTACATCAACTTCGTTACGGCTAACGTGCCGCGTTTTTTCACCATGTTATAAACTGATAGCTGTCCCTTATTATTCCAGATGGGGGGCAGATTGACGATTGGGCAGTTGTTATGCTGACTGCCCTTTTCTGCGTCTCTGGATATTCAGGTGTTATTAGTATGACGAGAGCGATATCGGTGCTGGCGTTACTTCGAACCTTGGCCGTTATCATCGAGACCAACTAATTGGAATCCATATCATGGCTGTTGGTAACCCTTACCTTGGTCCAGGTGGTGCGCCGTTAACACCGGCGGAACAAGCGTATGTAACCAAAGTAGAACGCTGGGAACAGGAAGAACGAGCATATGACCATCAGCAATCCACCCGACCTCAGACATTGGCGTACGGTTTGAACGATTCGTCGGTTGGGTTGGCAGGCTGGATTATTGAAAAAATGCGGGAGTGGAGTGACTGTTCAGGAAACATTGAACGTCGCTTTAGCAAGGACGAGTTGTTGACCAATCTTATGATTTACTGGGGAACGGAGACGATTAACTCCTCCATACGACTTTATTATGATCATAAGCATTTTGGAAAGCATGACCCGGCAGATCATCTAATTGAAGTACCTACAGGGGTTACTTTAACAGTTGAACCAGTAAATAAAGCGCCTAGAGAGTGGGCTGAGCGCACCTATACAAATATCCAGCGGTGGACTGAACTGCCTCAAGGTGGACACTTTGCTGCATTCGAAGAGCCTGAGTTGTTAGCCGAGGAGATTCGTGCTTTCTTTCGCCCCTTACGCGAGAAAATGGGAACGTTAAGTGTTGAGGTTTAGGATAGTTCTGCTGTATATAGAATTTCGGTTACAGACAGTGAGGAGAACCGTATTATAAAGGATAGCTAGATCACTACGCTAACGGGTTCGTTAGTTCAACAAAAAAGAAGCGAACAAAGACCTTATTTTATAGTTTTTGTTCGCCGAGGATGCTCGCTCCAACCGTGTCCTCGTTGATCCAGAGCAATCACTCGCCAAAATCAAGTAAGAAAGCCGAAGATTATCCGAGTGGAAGAATTCCCTTGTTGCCGAGCCGATATAACCAACATTCGACAGCTTCATTCACTCCTTTTTGTTCGATTCCAATCGCTCCACGCGACGCTGAATTGCAAACCGTACCTTCCAACCACAACGGCTCCAACGATGGGATCCATAATCTGCCCAGAGGCACAAAGGGCCGTGCAGAACATGAGCATGTGAGCAAGGTCATCTTTCCACGGATTGGCAGAATCCGCGCGACCGAGGACATTCTCGCTTGCGACGCGCTTCAATCCAAGACATCTGTATAACGGGAGCGACAAAAAAACAAATAAAAAGAGGGCTGCGACAGGCTACTTGCTCCTACTCTGTCACAGCCCTCTAACCCGTGTTTGACTTTTGCTTACTTTAATATTCTCCTTTAATTACGAAAAACGAGCCCCGAATCGTTCCCGCTAGTTTAGACTTCTGCCTAGCAAACTTAAACTTCTCTTCTAACTCCTGTGGTACCTCCATCCCCTCAGAAAGCTTAAAGCCAACGGCCCGCTTCTTAGGGTCATCCACCGTATACATGACATTGACCGCAAGACCATCCTCATAAAAAACGTAGGTAAATTGGATATTTTCCACTTGAAAACGCGATGTTTCTAAAGGTTTGGCCGCAAACTCAATATCACGTTCTTCTTTCAAAATTCGGTTCACGTAATCAAGGCTCTCCTGACTTTCGCTAGCTGGAACAACTGTAAATTCATGCTTGTATTTGTTCATAAAGTAACGAGCTTCATTCGCACGTAAACCAGCAAGCGCTTCTACTACAGGTGAGGACTCTAAACCAACCGTGGACACATCTTTAAAATCAACGGTATAGGACATTTCCATCCCTCTTTTCTCTCTTTATTTCCAAGCAACAGGAATTCACATTTCACCAAAAACCAAGCCATTCTTCAAGTTATTTCTTTTGGAGATACAAATTTTGATCAAATCTAGAATTGCGCATATAGTCAACTTCAATTTCCTCTTATCTACCATATATTATGCCAAAAATAATTCAAGGTAATCGTTCACGTTTTGGATAATCTTTATCTTCATTCTCTGCTTTACCACTACTTGTGGTAAGGTCCAGCGTATCATCTATACAGTGGAATTCAAGGGCTCCCAAAGGGGTGCCCTTCTTTAAGCTAAGGAATACGACTATTGTGGCAGTCTAAGCGACTACCTGTTCAAGCTTGCCACACCAGTTACTCCAGCCATACTTCGCTCCGTTGAGTGCCTGATCACTTGAGATTCCAGTTTGTTCGAGATGAAGGTTAACCTTTCCTTCTCCTAAATCTTGCAGCGTCCAGGTAATCGTGTGCTTCTCTCCTCCGCTGACCCACGTATATGACACCCGGTTTGGTGCGTCCACGATAAGTACTTCACCCTCGATAATTCCATTCCACCATTCGGTCGGCTGGGTTCGAAACTGAAAACGGTGTCCTACGACAGGCTTAAAATCGTTTTCCATCGCCTCACCGGTATGGATGTTGGCCACCCATTTAGCAAGCTTGCTTGAATCGGTCAAAGCGGACCAAAGCTTCTCGATGGATGTCGTGTACTCAAAATCCAGGGATAATGTTAAACTCATTCGTCTTCCTCCTCTAATAGTTGGTTCAAGCGTAATAAATTTGAACTCCAGAACTTGCTGTAGAAGGCCACCCAGTCTTGAATTTCTCTGAGTGGAGCGGCGTTTAGCCTAAATAGTGTTTCTCTGCCGACTTTACGGTCAAGTACCAGTCCGGCCTCTCTAAGTATGGTCAAATGTTTGGATACGGCTGTACGACCCATTTGAAACTGTGCCGTTAATTCATGTAACGGTATCTCCTTCGCCTCTGATAATAGACGAATGAGTCGGCGCCTAGTTGGATCTGCAATCGCGTCAAACACATCCCTCAACTGGTCGTTCTCTCTCACAACACCCTCTCCTAAGCAATTATCTGTTTTACCCAATTAGACACCATTTGGTGTCGCTTTAATTCTAGGACACTATTTGGTGTCGTGTCAACAACGTTTTGAATTCCGCATGAAAACGGTGAAATCTTTAAATTTGGCGCCCATAACAACCAATGGCAATACCCGTCGGATACAATCGGCTGGTTTGAGACTCAGCGTATGTCCTACCAAAAAAATCTCGGCCTGTGCCCTGTACTTCCATTTCGCCGTCACTTATGGTACGGTTCAGCTTAACGAGCCCATCGGCGAAACGCGCACAAAGCTCATCTACTTCCTCCAATATGGAGCCATAAAAATCCGGGTGAGAGAACTGGACAATCACTTGGTTGCCGCCGCACAGGTCCTGTTCGGTCTGAGTCTGGTCCAGCTCAACAGGATTATTGATCAGAATCTTCCTCTTCCATTTCTTCTGCACGAATAAGCCTCCTATTTACCGTCTGGTGCAAGCTTGCCGCATGAAAACCCCAGTCCATTTTGACAAATAAAGCGAGAGAGTGGTAGATTCTATTTATACTATTTCTTTAATTTGGGTGGGCCTATGAGAAGGAAAAAATTACAAATTTACATATCGTCTACTTACTACGATCTTATTGAGGAAAGACATACCGCTGTTGAAGCCGTACTTCAAGCCGGTCATATCCCTGCTGGAATCGAGCAATTTTTCAAGGAAAGTCCAATGAAAATTAGGAAGAGATGGATCGACGAGTCCGATGTATATATCCTGATTCTCGGAGGGTTCTATGGTTTAACGCTTCCTGATGAATCCAAGAGCTATACGCATTGGGAGTATGAGTATGCCGGAGAAGCGGGTAAACCTAGATTTGCTTTTGTTGTCACAGATGAAGCATTAAGACAAAAGCCATACGACTTCGCAGCAATTGAATACTATCAGAAGTTTCAAGAGTTTAAGCAATCGGTCATGGAACAAATCCCTATCTATTATGTTGAAGATGTACGGCACATTAAAATGGTACTTCGTGATCAATTGTCGGAGTATGCAGCAAGAGACGATTTGTATGGTTGGGTTTCCGGCAAGGATGTCCCGGACGTTCAAAAGCTGTTGGAAGAGAATGCAAGATTAAAGGCAGAGCTGGAGAAAAAGGAATGAAAGAGGGGCTGGCACAACCAGCCCCTTTCTTTCGTCTTCCTTTAATATTCTCCTTTAATGACAAAAACAAACCCCGAACGGTAACGGCAAGCTCTCAGAAGAATTCGTCAATCTATATGCTACCGAGTTGAATCTCCTTCCACTTCTCCTTCAAAGCTTTCAAATCTTCTACGAAGAACCTAAGTAGATTGGGTCGTCTTCTTACTGCAAGCGGGTGATAGGTGAAGCTGATGGGTGTACCCTGTAACTCATACCAGCTGCCTCGTAATTCCTTGACACTGGCACTCTCCTTATCTGTGAATATTGTTTCCGCTACGACATAAAGGAGCTGCCGCCGTCAGCTCCTTGTTTTAATTCAATCTGGTGTGCGTATTGTCATTTTCGGGCCTGTTTACCCACTGGAATACTCTGAGCAAAACGAAACACATTATGAGGATCGTACTTACGTTTCACCTGCTTCAATCTGCCAAAGTTCACGCCATAATACGCCTTGGGCCAGTTCTTAATCTGCAGATCGGGAAAATTCACATAATCCCCTTTAACAAAGGGACGCAACGCTCTACGGAACCTTTCCACCCACTGAATATTCCGCTCCTGCTCCCTGTTGTTTCTCCAGCGGGCTGACAGTTCGTAGATTGTCTCAGCCTTCCGATGAGGATAGGCCGTTGCAGTAGGCGATACTCGACTCACCGCGCTTCCTGCACCACCTAAGCTCTGACTCCACACGCTAGAATGCCTGTTGGGTGCTTTGGATAAAAAGTCGCGTATAATTCGTACTCCTTCAGGCGGCAAAGGTCGGAACCCATAGGCCCCGGTTATTTTAAACTTCGGTTCCAAATTCAGATCCGATTCGGCAAAAAATTTGGTTGCTTCAATAAAAGGTACTGTCTTCACCATCACCTTCACCGGAGTGCCTGCTCGCAAGAGCGGTCTAATCAATCGACGCAGCTCCTCTGCACCGCCAAGCAATTGCCCGGTAGATACAATGGTTCCTACCTGCTTGGCAGCCACCTCAATGGTTGAGGTTAAGCGGTTCGTGACAGACGGAGCCCAGCGTTGCCAAGCCGGTAACACCTTCTCAAGATCACTCCATTTCCACGTAATACTGTATATAGAAACCGATGAAATCGGTCTAACCCGAAATGTATATTCTGTAGCAACACCAAAGTTCCCTCCCCCTCCGCCTCGTGATGCCCACAACAGATCGGAATGATTCTTTCTGTTCGCCACAATCGTCTTTGCCCCATACCGCCCCGAAGCTACGACCATCTTCACTTGTTTCAAGTTATCGCACGTAAGTCCATATTTGCGGGAAAGAAGTCCAATGCCTCCTCCCAGGGTAAGCCCAGCTACGCCTACGTCGGGCGCAGTCCCCGCCGGAATTGCCACACGCTTATTCCACAGCTTTTTGTACACACGGGCAAGTGGATTTCCCGTTTGTACAATGGCCACTCTATTTTTTCGATCAACCTTAACCTTATTCATCTCGCTCACATCGATAATAATACCGCCATTTACAGCTGAGAAGCCTTCATAGCTATGCCGTCCGCTGCGCACTCGCAGCCGTATGCCCCGCTCACGAGCCCATTTGACTGCGTTGATCACATCCTGGGTTCGCTGACAAAAAACAATGACCCTTGGAAATTTGGAAAAGCGCCTATTGAACTCCATTCTGGCCGTATTGTATGACGGATTGCCCGGGATTACGATCCTTCCGGTTAATCGTGTACTTTTCTTTATCAACTTTTGTGCCATCTACTTTACACCATCCCTGCTTATGACATAAGCCTTCCTCATCAGCTTATTTCTATGTAGGGACACCTGTCCTAGTAACGGCAAACGCCCAGTTTGAATCGTAAAATAGTTCAAACCACTACGAACTAAGACATGATCATTTATCTGATTAAAAAGAACAAAAAAACTCTAAAACTCATCGCATCCATTCACTTTATCAGGGGTAAAAAAATCTCATCCACAATTTCTACAATTGTGTCCTGTGACACAGGTTCATAGGTCATTAACACCTCATGTCTAACAAGATCGGCAGGTAGTCTTGTAATTCGTGGAGTAATTTTCTCTTGCCTAATTTCTCCTCGTTCTACTGCCCGATTCAGAACGATTGGCATGGCATTGGTTCTTCGGAAACCGATCAATTCAGACAAAGGTATACCTGTTAGAACAGACATTAATCCATGAATCGTTTCTTGTCCAATTTGACGGAGCATTTCATTCAATCGATTCAGTACGATGATGACATCGCTTCGCAGTTCCCCAGTGTCAGGTATCTCATCTGATAATGGTGGTAAATTTCTCCGAATTGCTTCCAAGACAAGCCCCTCGCGATTAGGCCAACGCCGATAAATGACGGGCTTACTTGTTTGAGCACGGGCAGCAACCCCTTCTATCGTAAGGCTTTGAAAACCAACCTCCATCAGCTCATCCCATGCTGCTTGTATAATGGCAGCTTCTAGTTCTGCTCCTCTTCTTCTTGTCGTAAACTCTCCCTCATTTTCCTTATTCATATGAAAACACCTCCAATAAAATACGTTGCGTTTCTTATTGGTTTATTATATCATGGATTCAAATAAGAAACTAATAGTATCTAATCAAAAAGAGGAGTGGAAATACATGGGGAAACAAATGGAACAAACAGCTAACAAAAAAATAGATCCAGCCGTTATGAAAATGGCATGGATTCTGTTGATTGGACTTCTTGCCCCTTTATTCGATACTACCATAATGAATGTCACACTCGATACCCTTGGAAATGCTTTACACGCATCCGTTTCAACGATTCAGTGGGTAATGACGAGTTATTTAATTGCCATTGGAATTGTTATTCCTATTTCTGGATGGACATTTGATCGTTATGGCGGTAAAAACATGTGGATATTGGCTTTGAGTTTATTTTTAACGGGTTCTGTTTTATCAAGTTTGTCATGGAATGTAGGAAGTCTCATCGCCTTTCGAGTGATTCAAGGAATGGGCGGTGGCTTGATGATGCCCATCATGCAGACCATGGTTGTGCGGGCAACTGGCGGGGAGAAATTAGGTAAATTAATGGCCATTGTTGGTTTACCTATACTGATCGGTCCAATTCTCGGACCCGTATTAGGTGGGGTTATTATTACGTATCTTAACTGGCGTTGGATTTTTTATGTTAATATTCCTATCTGTTTCATCGCATCAATCCTAGCCATATGGGGTTTACCAAAAGATGATGCCACAAATCGATCTCAAAAATTGGATATACTTGGATTATCCTTGTTATCCCCTAGTATCGTGTTGATTATTTATGGGCTTACCAAAGTCAGCTCAGAGCATGGCTTTTTTCAAAGTTCAGTCATCATCCCTATTGTCATTGGACTTCTATTCCTGATGGTCTTCTGCCTTTATGTATTAAGAAAATCCCACAATCCAGTAATAGATATACGTATATTTAAAAGCATGCCCTTTACCGCATCTTCTTGTCTTTTGTTTTTATCAGGTCTATCTTCTTATGGTGGCATGTTATTATTACCTCTCTATTATCAACAAGTTCGCGGAGAGAGTGTTCTCGTTTCAGGGTTACTCTTGATTCCTCAAGGTGTAGGGATGTTAATGACGCGTTCATTAGCAGGAAAACTTACAGATACAATCGGCTCTCGATGGATCGTGCTCTGCGGTACCCTTCTAACAATACTCGGAACCCTCCCCTTTGCCTTTTGCGTGACCAATACCAGCGAACTTCTGCTTGCCATCGCCCTGGTTGTCCGTGGCGGAGGACTTGGAGGCGTTATGCTCCCCATCATGGCAACAGCTTATGAAGGATTAAGGAAAGAACAGGTCCCGCATGCCAGCAGTGCCACTCGAATTCTACAGCAAATCGGTGGAGCTTTTGGTGCTTCAGTTCTTGCAGTCATCTTACAAAATCAAATGACCTCTCCATCTGTTAACAATATAACGACGCTGAACACTGCTTTTAATCATACATTTATGTGGACAGTCGGTTTCACTTTAATTTCACTCATCTTTATATCCTTCTTGCCTAATAAAAAATCTAGTAAGAGTTAAGTCCATTACCTTCTCTTTTAAAAAGGGGTCAACCAACTTTCGGGTGACCTCTTTTTTAGGACTTCATATTGCCTGTGCAAAGATCATTCACGAACGCCGACTCCCTTCAAGCTGTTTTTCTACCCACTTTAGGCAAAGAAATTTGCATCACTTATGATAAGGTTCAGCTTAACGGAGCTATCGGCGAAAAATTCGCTTAAGTGTGAAGCGCGGCGGCATTGCCAGCCGCTTCGATAGGCTTAATGGCTCTCAGGATAAACCCGAGCGTTCGCTCATATTCGTCCCGATCAAAACTTTGCCCATCCGAAGATCGGCCTCAACATCTTGTGAATCCAATAAGCGATGATCGTCCCTGCGGTCCATGAACTGCGAATCTGCAAGTACTCCAAGTATTGATCGTTGATGATATAAGTCCGAGTGGAGGTAGGGTTCTTCAGCCCGAATTTTTCCCACATCGCCGGATCATTCGAACCCTCGAGCTTTTCG
>NZ_ASSB01000083.1:0-14849 GCF_000520755.1 Paenibacillus sp. 1-18 | reverse complement strand
GGACAGCCGCGCAATCAGGCGCAGCAGGGTCGTTTTACCGCTTCCGTTGCGGCCGATAAGCCCCACCTTTTCCCCGGTATGGATTTCAAATGATGCACTATCCAAAATCAAATTCGCAGCGTGGTATTTCTTCAATTGTTGACCATTCACAATATACATGTTCAGGCTCTCCTTTATTTAGGAAGACCCTTACCTGGGTAACACAAAAAGAGCCGCAGGAGCAACCCCGCGACTCTTCGGAAGATACAGCAATCCGTTCGAGTTAAGGTAGGCGTCTTCTCGCGATGTTTACAACCGTATGATTAAAATTGGACAGACTTCTCCCGTTGTATGGAAAAGCATGAACAATGCCAGCCATAGCAATCGGCAGCTGGCTAATACGGTTGTTCAGCATCTCGTGATTCACCTACCTCACCCCTCTCTTCATAATTTTGTGTAGTATAGCATGATTTTTCGGATAATGAAAGAAGGGAATGGCCTATCCACTATAAAATGAATTGGTGTCCGTGCCCTCTGACGGTCTGCGATGTTCCGGTTCTGGTAATCGAAAATACGCCGCATACAAAAGCAATAATTACAAACACCCCGCCGACCCAGGCGTTCGTAGCAACCGTTTCGCTATTCTCAATCACCACACCGCCCAAGGCAGAACCCAGAGCGATCCCGACTTGAAGCGCGGAGAAGTTAAAGCTTTGCTGAATGCTCCCCGATTCGGGTGCATTTTCAATGAGATAGCTTTGCATCGGCGGCGACAATGCCCAGCTCAATATCCCCCAGATGATCAGGAGCGGTGCAAACACATAAATCGAGTGAATCGAGAATGGCAGCAAGAACAGCACGGCGATAAACACCCCAACGACGATTAGAATACTTTTCGCTGTGCCGAACCGGTCAGCCAAAGAGCCGCCAATAAAGCCACCGCTTACTGCCGCCAGTCCAAAGACGAAATAGGCCACACTAATCCATGAGGCGTTAAAGCCCATCAAATTTTCCAAAAACGGAGTAAAATACGCATACAACGTGTAATGCCCTGCCAGTGTCAGCGTAGTGACCAGATGGGCGCTGATCACTTTAACATTTTTTAAGGATTTCAATTGCTGGCGCATAGGCACAACCTGCTCTGTCGGAATTCGCTCCATAAACAAGTTGATTACGATCATAGCAACCACTGTCAACACGACAATGATCAGGAACAGCACCCGCCAGCCAAATGCATTGCCAATCAGCACCCCGGCTGGAATACCAAGCACGATGGACGAGCTAACCCCCATGGAGATGACACCAAGGACTCGGGCCTGATAAGCCTTGGACACTACTTTGACCGCAATGGTCAGCGATAACGTCACAATTAGCGACCCGCTTGCAGCGGTAACGATACGAGACACAAACAATACGGCATAATTCGGACTCCAGAAGGCCAGCAGGCTTCCCAGAAGAAAGATAAACATCGACCACAGGTATAGCCGTTTTCGTTCAATTTTGGCGGTCAGCGCCAATAAGGTCGGCCCGGCAATCGCGTAGACAAGTGCATAAATCATAATAAGCTGACCTGCCGTACTTACAGAGACATTCAAATCTTGTGTAATCTGAGGCAGCACGCCACCGATAATTAACTCCACCAGACCTACCGTAAAGGTCGCAAGCGTTAAAATAACTACTTTAAAGTTCATTACATTAGCTCCTTTGCTGTCATGTAAATCCCTCGTATGACGTAAAAAAATCCTGACCACAAGAAATGTACAAGACGTACACTTTTTGTAATCAGGATTTATCGGTTCCTGGTAGAGACCCTCAAACCATATTATTGAGGTTATACAAATGGGACATTCATTTATTACGCATTCACGAAGGTTATAGCTATTACTATAAAGAAGCCTTTGATTAAGTTCAACCCCCTACAATCGCAAAAATTCGCTCATAGCGCGATCCGCCAGATAAGGTAAATACTCATGACCGTATTCGTGATATCGTGATTCCGTGCAGCGCATCTGAGAGGCCGTGATCGACGTATTTCATCTTTGGACCATTGGCCCCTATTCTCAGGCTCTATAACCAAAAGCCGCTCAGCATGTCGCTGGAGCGGCTTTTGATGTTCATCGATTTTGCAAGCGAGACATCATACTCACTTGCAATTGAGGATATTGCAAAATCCTGATTTAAGAGCGTTGGGCGACAAAGGAATTGCCCGCCTGATTGAGAATCGGCAGCATCCGCATTTCCTGCCCCATCGAGGCTTGGCAAAGTGGACACACTGGTTCGCTCAAAAAGGTAAAATCCGTTCGCATCCAGCCGTTGCAGCCTTCGTTTGTACACGACCAAATGGCTGTATTTTCCTCTGGAATGATCTCCGGGGCCTGGCGTCTGTACATCTACATTCCCCCTCGGTTTTTATAGGGTAATCCCCTGTCAGCATTCTGTTTATTCTCTCCTGTGCGGGTATTAATATGCTCCAAACTCCGAAAAATATGCGTATTTTACAAAAATATTTATTTACGGATTGCTTTGGTCCAGAAGCCGCCATGAAATTGCTTCGGTTCTACCGTAATAACAAAGGCCTTGGGGTCCAGGTCCAGAATTGATTGGTACAGCTTATTCTGGTTTTTCCGTTTAGCCAAAATCTCCATCACCAGACGCTCTCCATCACGTCCACTGCCCAGCCAGGCGGTAACACCATATCCTTTATCCCGCAGCGCATTGGCAATCCCTCCATTGATCTCATTGCTGATTACCTTGACGGTGACGTAGCCGAGCGCTATTTTTTCCTCAATCCATGCCCCGATAAGAATACCTAACGCATAACCAATCGCGTATACCGCCAGACTCGCCACCTGATCCAGATACTTAAGTACTACATTCAAGCCAAGCACATAGACCGTAACCTCCACAGTACTAATGAGTGCAGCGATATATCGCTGTCCTTTCAGCGTTAAAATCATGCGCAGTGTATACGCCGACACGTAAATAATTTGAATAACGAGAATAAATAACAAAATTTTGAGCATACGCTCACTCCCCACTTCACGTTCTGATCTGGCCCATACTCATCATTATACCCCTCTATGTTATACACAGACTCAGGTTTCGTATGACCTGCGCACGGGTAATAACTCACTACAGCATGCTGAATAATGTTCGATCACATAAAGGAGGGCTACCACATGAAGGATAACGGAATTAGCCATAAAATCAAAGGTCAGGTAAACAAAGCCAAAGGTAAAATCAAGGACCAAGTCGGGAATGCCACGGATAATAAGTCCCTACAAGCTGAAGGTAAGCTGGATAAGGCCAAAGGTCATCTTCAGGAAACAGTAGGCAAGCTGAAGGACGGAAAATAATCCTGATTTTTTGATATTCTAACGCACTGTACTACAAACAAGTCTCGCTATCTTATGCAGCGGGCTTGTTTTATTTTGTTCGGATACCTTTGGAAAAAATATTTACGCAAACAGGGCAACTTTTACAGTTGCTTTTGCGTCTAACCAATATAAGCACAACCAATAATGACTCTTCCAAACTGTTGGATTTTGTATGCATTAATGTTACTCTAGTCTATGAATCAAGCTATAATTCTTAAATAAAGGGGTAGACCAACGAATGAAATCATTGAAATCCATGAAGAAACCTGTCATCCTCACTGCCGTATCGGCCTTGGCCATCTCCGGAGCTCTTTTTAGCCAATCCACATATGCCGCACAAGTGACTAAGCCGATCCAAGCAGTATATAACAATATTAAAATCATCTACAACGGAACTGAAGTGCCTTACGACGCTAAAACAGAACCATTCTTACTAGATGGCGTAACGTATCTCCCGCTTAAGCTGGCAGGTACTGCCTTGGATAAAAAAGTAGACTGGGACGGCACCAACAAACGTGTGGTCATTGCTGACAAAGGCGTTCCGATTGATCAATCTACGGTGACGGCACTGAACAACCAGATTGCAACACTGACTCAGGAGCTGAACACAGCGAAAGCAGCGAACACGACTAAGGATGCTACCATCGCTCAACTGCAAAAAGACAATCAGACGCTAAAAGATGATGCAAGCAAAAATAGCTCAGACTCCTTGAAAGATCTCCAACGTAAGCTGAATGATGATCACCGGGATGACTACAACACCAACTCGGATATCACGCTGGATGGTAACAAAAAAGATATTTCAGTGACCATCGAAATGACGAAATCCAGATGGACTGACCTAACCAGCAGCAGAAAAGAAACCTTCCTTGAAGACATCGGTGAAGATATTTTGAAAGAGTATAAAGATGCCGATATAGAGGGTACGGTTAAAAACTCCAGTAATAGAGATAAAATGGCAACCTTTACAATCAACAGCAGAGGCAAGGTTTCTTTAAGGGATGTAGCTTCATCCTTCGATGCAAACACGATCCAACGTGATTTGTTCAACAGATATAGCAACTACGCCGGGGTCGGCTTTGATTTCAGTGTAAGAGGCGACAGTAGTAAAGCTGACGTGGATGTGTATGTAGGTTTGGATGACTGGAATAAACTCTCAAGTTCGCAAAGAAGCAACCTGACAGATGGCGTTATTGATTTCCTTAAAAACAGAGAGTCCATTGACAGAATCAATGGAACTGTACGCAATAAGGACAACCGCAACCTAATCACTAACTTCTAAGTGTAAATTAAAAAACTAAGCGACAAAGGTTCAAAGCCCTTGTCGCTTTTTGTTTCAGTTAATCAACCTTCCTACGGAAGTAATATATTTTACATAATCTTTATCCGCATTGGTCGTATCTATATTTCTTGTATAAACCAAATTACCAGGAGTGGTGATTTTCACTTTGTAAAACATACTGGGTTTAGAATAGGGATTTACACTATAGGTCCCTTTGCTATAAACAATCATAGGATTAAAGTCAATTTGCTTGGAGACGGGCGATAAGCCACTCTTATACGTAGCATGAATATTCAATCTACCTTTCTTTTTATCCCAATCAAAGGAAGTAAGATCAAACGCATTCGCATCAATGACCTGAGCCAGGTCTTGTCCCTTAAAATTGATAAGAACTGGACTTTCCGTAAAGCTATCATGTCTTAGTGTCAATAATTCACGCTTGGGATCCCACTCCATCTTCGCATCTGTATCTTTCAACAGGATGGATACCGGTAAAAACATCGCATTGCTTTTCATGATGGGGACTGTATCCATTGTCACTGGATCGCCGTTAACCGATATTTCAGGTGATCCGATCGTTGCGGTTACATCACGACCCAAAAGATCAACAGAAGCGGTTTTGTTCGCTGCATTGTATGTTACTTTACCACCCAATATATCCTCAGCCGCTTGGAGCGGTATAAGCAGTCTGCCCTTCTGATCCACAAAAGGTGATGCAGGATAGGTGTATAAAACGTAATGATCATTGACCTTCAAGTGTATGGGGGTTTGGCCTTGAGCTTGAGCAAATGCCAAATTTGAGCTGGCAGCGCCAAAACTCAATATAAGCATAAGGCAGATTAATAACCTGATTTTCATAATGCCCTCCTAGTTTATTTTTCATTTCTAGTGTATCGCCACAGAAATATCATTTCAACCATAATTTACAACATGTGACTAAAAAATGAATATGATATCTTACATATACTGGGTTATAATGGATCTACCTGCAAAACAAAAAGAGAGCGCTGTTCAGCGCTCTCTTTGAATAAAGTATATAAAAAATAAGGATTTTAATAAGCCAAAGCAAAAAGTCCTTTAATGTGGGACAGGTAACGGATGTTACTGCCTTCTTTCATCAAAGTAGCTACAGCGCCTTTCAATTGGGTGCCATTCGCGCCTACCGTACCGATCGCGTCTGTTCTGCCCAAGCTGCCCAGCGTACCGGAGAATACCGGTGTAAACTGTTCCATCTTTGCTCCGTTAAAGTAAGCAAACAGGTTGTAACCCACCGTCTCGCCCATTTGCCAAGCCAACTGTGCAGTTGGAGGGTATGGACGCTCGCCTCCACTCGGGAACACCACTGCGCTGTCACCAGCCAGGAAGATGTCTTCGTGGGAAGTCGATTGCAATGCACCATTCACGGTTGCACGACCACGGTTTACTTCGATACCGGATGCGCCAACCAGTGCGTTGCCTTGTACGCCGCCTGTCCAGATCAGGGTGTTCGTTTTGATCGAACGTCCGTCTTTGAGCAGAACTTCGTCGGCTTTCATTTCCGTAATTGGAACACCAGCTACGATTTGAACGCCACGTTTTTCAAGGCTTGTTACTGCACGATCAACCAGCGCCTGAGGGAAGCCTGCCAAAATAGATGGTCCAGCTTCTACACAGTAGAGGCTAATATCTTCGTAGTTAATGCCTTTCTCACGACAAACCACAGGCAGCTTGTCAGCATATTCGCCCACCAGCTCAACGCCTGTCAGACCACCGCCGCCGATAACGATTGTAGCATCTGCTTTGTTGCCGGATTGCTTGTAAGCATCCAGACGAGCTTCCACATGTGCGCGAATGCGATTAGCTTCTGCCACTGATTTCAGTGTGAAGCTATGCTCTTGCAGTCCTGGAATACCAAAGTAAGCCGTTTCACTGCCCAGGGAAATAACGAGAGCATCATAGCTCAACGTAGCGCCACTGGCCAAGGTTACTTTTTTATCGTCCGGTTTGATTTCCGAAACTGTATCCACCTTCAGGATAATATCTTTGTTACGCAGCAGTTTCTCCAAAGGAAGCGCAACAGCTTTTTCGGCAATTGTACCTGCCGCCAAACGGTGCAGCTCCGTAATAATTTGGTGCGACGCAAAGCGGTTTACCACTGTAATGGTTGCTTGGCTAGCGTCCAAGTGCTGACGTGCTGTGAGAGCAGCCAGCAATCCGCCGTATCCTCCGCCCAAGATCAAAATTTGCTTCGACATGTCCATCCTCCGTTCTCGATCAGGTAATTATTTGCTTTCGCGTTGGCGCTCATTCAGAATATCCAGGAAAGCCTGGCTGAAACGCAGCGTTTTTTGTACATTTGGATCTTTAAGCATTTTGAGCAGGCCAAACAGACCTACACTGCCGTCCGTAGTTTGTACGCGGTCGTTAGCTTCAATGGCAGCAGAAGCCAAACCTTTTGCCGACTCTGTAACAGGCTTCACAAACTCTCCCATGGAGCTTTTCATATCTCCGAGAAAGACAGGGTCAGTTGCCAAACTGCGGGCTACATCATAAGCGTCGGTCATCAGAGTAACCATCTCAGTCAACTTGGGCAGATTCTCTACCAGCACGGTCAGCGATTGCTGAACCTCCGGTTTCATCAATTGGTCCAGTATATCCCGAGACTCTTTGGTAGCTTCTTGTGTTACAGCCACCTCTTGTTGGTTTTCAGACATGCGTGAACGTCCTCCTTTACTGTGAAAATAGAAGTCCATTCCTTTCTCATAACCTGTATCTATAAACTCTAGCAATAAAAACGTTCAAAGAATTCGCGCCCTTAAATATGCAAGAAGCACAGCTTAAACCAGGCCTATACCCTAAAGGGCAAGACTGATCATCGCAGATGCCAATTGTATATTGCTTGGACGGTATTCTGTTGTTGTTACTGCTGCGGAATATCTCACGAAGCACTTCTCCGTGACTACAACAGGTCGAAACGGAACCCTATACCTCTATATTACACTGTTTACAACACTAACGTCGAAAAAATTTTAAATTTGCACAAATTTCTGCAAATTTTTATTTGTTATTTTAGATAAAAATTAGAATAAGCTCGATTTTTGTCCAAATTTACCGTAAAAAAAGGGGGTCCTCCGAAGTATAGGAATCATCACGAGACTCTAAATGACCAGGAGATGACAGCGGCACACCGGACTCGATGAACTCCTCTACATCACGGGCAGCTTTAACCTGATTGCACTCATTGCAGGCACATACACAGTTGACCGGCGTCGTATGTCCACCTTTAGCCCGAGGCAGTAAATGATCAATGGTATCACCATAGCCGCCGCAGAAAAAACAGGTATAACGATCACGCTTGAGCACGTATTGACGAAATTCTTTGTTACTGTAGAGTCTGCGAACAGTGTATGGATTTACAATCACCGCCATGCGCTCTCTAACCAGAGTCATCGCCAAATCAAGCTCAATCTCCTGATGCCAGCGTCTCCCCTGATCGGTTTTGCCTCTCAGCCGAATCATGCCATTGCGATTGAGCCGCAGCGCACGGGTATCCGCAGGCTTCAGCCTGCTGAGCAGATTCCGCACCCGTTGCCGATGGCGTTCGCGCGCCTTATCTGTGACCGGCTTCCTGCGGGGTGGGTAAGGCAGCAGTTCAGGCTGTACCGATGTATCCAGACATGGGACATCCTCACCTGCCCCCGGGTTATGTCGCGCCGTGGAAGCGGCTAAGGGCTTTATTGCCTCGCCGGAAGGGGTAGAAATGGCTACACGCTCTTGTGTGGCTAAGCCCCGGCAGGAACGGCAAGGGCCACGTCGAGAGTACGGACCTGCCCGGCGACCGGTTCTGCGCTGAAACTCCGTCAGCGGCTTCAGCTCCTGACAATACGTACATTTTTTCATCAGCGGCTCGCCCGCTTCATTCCTGTTTTGCTGCGGTTCCGTCATGTTCATCCCTCCTTCCTCCGTCGCTCATATTTCATCGGTAGCCTGAAATTCGTGCCCCTGTTAAGTTAGATCCATTTTATCGTGTTCACGTTTCCTTTTCTAGCCATTGTATGGCTGCAACGATCAGGTATAACAAATTTTAATGATTTGGCATACGTTATACAGCGATGCCTGTTCTTCGTTTAGCATCTATATTAACCGTCTGACGTTTAGCCCCCCTCACTTGGTGGGTAACTTGTTATATATGGAGGAGGGACGCACATGAAAAGGAACCATACGATGATGCAGTTTTTCGAGTGGAATGTCGAAGCAGACGGTTCACACTGGAAGAAACTTGCCCGCCTGGCACCGGAACTAAAGACTAAAGGAATTGACGCGATATGGATTCCACCTGTTACCAAGGGTCAATCGCCCGAGGATACGGGATACGGCGTCTATGACCTTTACGATCTGGGCGAGTTTAATCAAAAAGGTGCGGTACGCACCAAATACGGTACCAGGGAAGACCTATTGGAGGCTGTTGCCGCCTGTGTTCGCCACGGCGTAGCCGTCTATGTCGATCTGGTCATGAACCATAAGGCCGGCGCGGATGAAACAGAAGTGTTCAAGGTCGTCGAGGTTAACCCGGATAACCGCAATGAGGTTATCTCAGAGCCCTTCGATATCGAAGGATGGACTAAATTTACATTTCCCGGACGTCAAGGTCAGTATTCCACATTCCAATGGAATTTTGAACATTTTAACGGAACCGATTATGATGCAAGCCAGGACCGGACAGGAATTTATCGTATTTTAGGCAAAAATAAAAGCTGGAGCGAAAATGTAGATGATGAATTCGGCAATTATGATTATTTAATGTTTGCCAATATTGACTATAATCATCAGGATGTGCGCAGGGAAATGATTCGCTGGGGCAAATGGCTGGTGGATACCCTGCAATGCAACGGATTTCGTCTGGATGCGATCAAGCATATCAATCATGAATTTGTACGGGAATTCGCCACGGAAATGATCAAAAAACGTGGACAGGATTTTTATATGGTAGGCGAGTTTTGGAAACCGGATCTGAAGTCATGCCAGAAATTCCTGGATACCATTGATTATAAAATCGACCTGTTCGACGTATCCCTCCACTACAAACTACATAGCGCTTCCTTGGGTGGAAAGGATTTCAATCTAAGCACCATTTTCGAGGACACGCTGGTCCATACTCACCCCCTAAACTCGGTCACTTTTGTCGATAATCATGATTCCCAGCCCCATGAAGCGCTCGAATCCTGGGTGGAGGACTGGTTCAAGCCCAGTGCCTATGCGCTCATTCTGCTTCGCAAAGACGGTTACCCCTGCGTATTCTACGGGGATTACTACGGTATTCAGGGAAAAACACCCGTGAAAGGCAAGCAGGCCGAGTTAGATCCGCTCCTGTATGCCCGATACCACAAAGCCTATGGGGAGCACAAGGATTATTTTGACGATCCCCATACGATTGGATGGGTGCGTCAGGGCGTTCCTGAATTGAAAAGCTCCGGCTGTGCTGTAGTGATTACCAATGCAGACAAAGGGGAAAAACGAATGTTCGTAGGGAAACAGCGTGCTGGAGAGCAATGGACTGATTTGACGGGACATCACGACCACTTTATAACAATCGGGCAGGACGGCTACGGCGTATTTCCGGTTCGTGCTGGCAGTGTCTCGGTATGGGCACTTCCTGCCGAGGATGACAGCCCGGAAGCAGAAGACGATGTGGAAGCTTAACTTTATCCAACACAAAGAGGACAGGATGCGAGGAAGCGCCCTGTCCTCTTTGGTATCATCAATTACTCCGTCACCTTGCTTTGGTTGGCCACAGCCTGCTTTTTCGCCTCCACATGACTCGGATCACCCAAATAGAAGCGTCGGATCGGATCTATATGATCGTCTAGCTCATACACCAGCGGAATACCTGTCGGAATATTTAAATCCAACAATGCGGTTTCGTCCAGATTCTCCATATACTTGATCAATGCGCGTAAAGTATTGCCATGCGCGGAAATGATAACCCGATCCTTTTTGAGGATCAATGGCACAATCCGCTGCTTCCAAAACTCACCGACCCGGTGCACCGTATCCTCCAGACTTTCCCCCAGCGGCAGCTCCTCTGGCTTAATATGGCGATAACGCTCTTCTCTGCGTGGACTCCGCTCATCCTTCTCATCCAGCATGGGAGGTCGTACTGTCAAGCTGCGCCGCCAGATATGAACCTGTTCCTCGCCGTATTCAACGGCAGAATCCAGCTTGCTAAGCCCTTGAAGAGCGCCATAATGGCGTTCATTCAACTTCCAGGACTTCTGCACAGGTATCCACAAATGGTCAAGTTCATCCAGGATGTGATACAGCGTGCGGATGGAACGTTTTAGCACAGAGGCAAACGCCAAATCAAATGTATACCCGGCCTCCTTGAGAATACGCCCGGCCTCGATGGCTTCATGCGTTCCTTGTTCAGTTAGGTCCACGTCCGTCCAGCCTGTGAACAGGTTTTGACGGTTATACACACTTTCTCCATGTCTCACCAACACTACTTGATACATACACTCACTCCTCTCCTTGTCAGTCATGATGTATATGTTTTACCCAACTTCTATGTATTTAACGTAAAATACAATTTTTAAAACGTTTCTTCTTTGGTATCCGTTCTATACAATAGTTACCTAATACAACATTAACGTGGTGTCGTCTTAAACTAACAAAAAAAGCTGTCGAGACTTTCTCGACAGCCGGGACTGACCCCATAACGTGAGACAAATCAAAACACCTTCAAGAGAATCAAGCCATGTCGTAAGATATGGAGATAACCTTGGAGGTGTTTTTACGTTGGCAACGAGAGTGAGTTACCCCCTAGAAATAAAGATGCAAGCGATTGAATTGAGATTGGCAAGAGTTCCGGTAAGAGAGGTTATGGAGCAACTGGGAATACGAATAAGACACAGCTAAAAACATGGATGAGGTGGTATCGAAAAGGTGAAATGCATCAATGTACTGTACGCCATTCGCCATTAATTAAGCGAAAAACTTCAGTAGTATTCCAACATTTTCGAAGTTTTTCTTGTCCATCTTCTCCTGCTACGTAATTGTGTAAATTATAACTCAACACAGCCAAATCACCAGTTTCACTGACAGCGACATCTGAATTGAGTTATTCACTCCGAACAATATTAGGATTTATATAGCGTGACATTTCGTCACTACCGTATGTGACAGAAAAACACTTAGAATCACAGAGGAAGTTTTAACACATTAACAATAAATGAGGAGGGGAGATTTTCATTGTGTATGATAAAAATTTAACGAGGCGTGAAAGGGGAAACAGGTATGACCTATTTATGAAAAACAAACCAGTAACAAGAGTGTTTTAAGGAAAATAAGTAATTTCTAGGGTTAACATACATGTGGAAAAAAAGGAATTTACCGTTTGTTAGGACACAATAGCGTTTGTGAAAATAATAATGAGTAAAGATAATTGCAAATCCACTCTTGCCCTAAAACAGCAAATAACTACCGATACAATATGAATAGAGGAGAGGAATATCTTTATGAAAAAGCATTGTCAAATTGCATCTACAGGTTTAGTCCTTTTAATGGCTGGAAGTTCTCTGTTATACACAACACCAACCTCAATTGTAAAAGCGGAGTCCATTCAAAATGTATCTAGTCCGTTACAAACAAGCACTCAAAGTGAACGTAATTCCGTCAAAGAGGCAATGCGGGATACATTGCAACTTGGATATCCTGGGATACTTGCTAAAACTTCTGAGGGTGGAAAAACATGGAGTTATGCCGCTGGGTTAGCGGACCTGAGCACCAAGAAACCAATGAAAACAGATTTTCGCTTTCGCATTGGTAGTGTAACGAAGACGTTCATTGCAACAGTTCTACTTCAATTATCTGGAGAGAACCGTTTGAATCTAGACGACTCCATTGAAAAATGGTTGCCTGGTGTCATTCAAGGAAACGGATATAATGGTAACCAAATTACTATCCGGCAGATATTGAATCATACAAGTGGTATCGCTGACTATGTAAATTCAAAAGACTTTGATTATACGGATACAAAAAAATCGTATACGGCTGAAGAATTCGTAAAGATGGGGATTTCTCTTCCCCCAGACTTTGCCCCAGGAAAGGGTTGGTCTTATTCAAACACAGGATACGTAATACTGGGGATCCTTATTGAAAAAGTAACTGGACACAGCTATGCGGAAGAGGTTGAAAATCGGATTATTGAACCGCTTGATTTGTCAAATACATTCCTACCTGGCAATTCAAGCGTGATTCCAGGCACCAAGCATGCCCGTGGCTATTTCCAACTAGACGGAGCAAGTGAGCTAAAAGACGTTACTTATATTAACCCAGGTAGCTCGGATGGAGATATGATTTCTACTGCTGACGATTTAAACAAATTCTTCTCTTACTTACTCAGTGGTAAATTACTGAAGGAACAGCAACTAAAACAAATGCTTACTACAGTTCCTACAGATAGAGAAGGAACCGGATATGGTCTTGGGATCTTTGAAACTAAGCTTCCAAACGGTGTCTCGATATGGGGACACAAAGGTAGAGTTCTAGGGTTTACCACTTTTGCTGGTGGCACACTTGGAGGCAAGCATACATTGGTCGTCAATTTGAACAGCCTTAAAGCTGATAGTCCTGATCCATTTAAAAATATTTTACTTGCTGAATTTAGCAAGTAGGCAAAAAGGAAAACAATGGTTTAAACTGGGCTCCTTAGAGCATGTCAAAAAAACTAACAAATAAGTATTTTAGGAGGGTATTATGAAAAAGAAAATGATTATTGCACTTGGTGTTTTTGCTATAATACTGACTAATTTTGTAGGAAGTACTTATGCAGACTCGAAAACAGGAGTTTCTGTTACAGCTCCCTACAATACAAATCAAATAGCGGAATGGTTAGAAATGCATGCAAAGCCTTTAAAAACAACTAATCCAACTGCATCTTTTAATGATTTAAAACCACTTAAGAATATGGTAGGTTCAGCTTCAATTGTAGGTTTAGGTGAAGCTACGCATGGGGCTCATGAAGTTTTTACAATGAAACAACGCATTGTTAATTATTTAGTATCTGAAAAGGGATTCATCAACTTAGTTTTAGAAGAGGGATGGGACAGAGCTTTGGAGCTTGATCGATATGTTCTTACTGGTAAGGGGAACCCAAGCCAACATCTATCACCAGTATTTAACACAAAAGAAATGTTAGATCTACTTAGTTGGATTCGACAATATAATGCTAATCCAAAACATAAATCTAAAGTGCGTATCATTGGGATGGACATTCAATCAGTAAACGAGAATGTCTATAATAATATAATAGAATATATAAAAAGAAACAATTCAGATCTTGTGCCTAGAGTAGAAGAGAAGATAAAAGGTCTTATTCCTGTAACAAAGGATATGAATACTTTTGATAGCCTTACGAAAGAAGAAAAAGAAAAGTATATTTCAGATGCTAAACAAATCAGTGCTTTATTAGAACAAAATAAAAGTTATCTAAACGGAAAATCCAAAGAGTTCGCATGGATAAAACAAAATGCTCGTATTATTGAACAGTTTACTACAATGTTAGGAGGAACATCCCCTGATAAACCATCGGATTTTTATTTGAAACATGATATTGCAATGTATGAAAATGCGAAGTGGACTGAAGAACATTTAGGGAAAACCATAGTTTGGGGACATAATGGACACGTTTCGAAAACAAATATGATTCCATTTGTATACCCTAAAGTAGCTGGGCAGCATTTAGCAGAATATTATGGAAAACGGTATGTATCTATTGGAACATCTGTTTATAAAGGACAATATAATGTCTATAATAATGATGGTGAATTTGGCCCATATGGAATATTAAAATCAGATGATCCAAACAGTTATAATTACATTTTTGGACAGGTCAAAAAAGATCAATTTTTTATTGATTTACGTAAGGCGAACGGAGTGACAAAAACTTGGTTAAACGAACAACATCAAATTTTCGCTGGAATAACTAAAGAAGGCCCTGCTATACCAAAAACTGTTGATATATCATTAGGTAAAACATTTGATATACTTGTTCAAATTCAAAAAGTCAGTCCATCTCAACTACATCAATAATTTGTAATAATGTGGCTTAACGAAGTGTAGTACTGATGATAGTGTTAAGTGTCAATAGAGTTGTTTAAAAATGTCAGCTAGGTTATTCTATTAAAAGATCATTAGATGGAATAAATGTTTTCAAAATGCGAGAAGGCTTGCTT
>NZ_ASSB01000082.1:0-308 GCF_000520755.1 Paenibacillus sp. 1-18 | reverse complement strand
AGGTCCTTGATCGCCTTGAACTCCTTGGACTCCTTGGACTCCTTGTGGCCCTTGGTCACCCTGAGGTCCTTGGTCTCCTTGAGGTCCTTGGTCTCCTTGAGGTCCTTGGTCTCCCTGAGGTCCTTGGTCGCCCTGAACGCCTTGGTCACCTTGAGGTCCTTGAACCCCTTGGACTCCTTGCGGTCCTTGGTCGCCTTGAACCCCTTGAACTCCTTGCGGTCCTTGGTCTCCTTGAACTCCTTGTGGGCCTTGAACTCCCTGTGGTCCTTGGTCTCCCTGAGGTCCTTGATCGCCTTGAACTCCTTGGA
>NZ_ASSB01000081.1:0-1592 GCF_000520755.1 Paenibacillus sp. 1-18 | reverse complement strand
AGCTGACACTGGCGGCTATCCTGCCGCTGCCTTTTATTGCGCTGGCCATGAGCATTTACGGCAAAGCCGTTCACGAGCGCTACACACTCGCACAGGATGCATTTGGCGATATGAACGATCAGGTGCTGGAATCAGTGGCAGGTATCCGGGTCATTCGCGCCTATGTGCAGGAGCGGATGGATGAAAAGCGTTTTGCAGATATTACCGAGGATGTGTTTCGTAAAAATTTGGCAGTCGCCCGAATGGACGCTCTCTTTGAACCAACCATCCGCCTGTGCGTAGGACTTAGTTACGTCATCGGCCTCGGCTATGGTATTTATCTGGTATTTCATAACGATATTACGCTGGGCGAGCTAGTCTCCTTTAACATGTATCTGGGAATGATGATTTGGCCGATGTTTGCCATCGGTGAGCTGATTAATATCATGCAGCGTGGCAGCGCTTCTCTGGATCGGGTCAATGAAACACTCCATGTCCAGCCAGACGTACAGGATGCAGCCCATCCCGTATCGGTTAGCCGTCCTGAGTCCATTACGATGAAAGACGTTACCTTCCGTTATCCCACCTCCACTGTCGATAATTTGTCGCATATGAGCCTGGAGTTGAAACGTGGTGAAACGCTGGGCGTTGTCGGTCGAACTGGTAGCGGAAAGTCCACTTTGCTCAAACAACTTTTACATGAGTACCCGACAGGCAGCGGTGATATTTTAATCTCTGGCACAAGACTGGAGGACATTGCCGTCGAACAACTGCACAGCTGGATCGGCTACGTACCGCAGGAACAAATTTTGTTTTCCAAATCGGTACGTGAGAACATTCAGTTCGGTAAGCCTGGTGCAGATGATGACGACATCATGGAAGCTATCCGCACGGCTGCCTTTGATCAGGACCTGGGCACCCTGTCCGATGGACTGGATACACTCGTTGGGGAAAAAGGGATCGCCCTGTCCGGCGGCCAGAAGCAACGTGTCTCGCTGGCGCGCGCCTTTATCGGTGACCCGGATATTCTGGTGCTCGACGATGCACTGTCTGCAGTAGATGCCCGGACGGAAGCGCGTATTATCGAAAATATCCGGCGGAAGCGCTCGGGTAAAACAACCCTGATCTCCACTCACCGTCTCTCGGCTGTCGAACATGCAGACCGGATCGTCGTGCTGGAGCAAGGACGCATTATTGAGGAAGGAACCCACAGTGAGCTGCTTGAGGCTGGCGGTTGGTACCGGCAGCAGTATGAACGGCAACAAGTGGAATCTGATCTGACCTCAGGGGAGGTATCCTAATGAAACCCAATATCGGCAAAAGGCTGTTCCAGTACGCCCTGACGAGCAAAGCAGGTTTTATCGCTGCACTCATCGCACTGGCTATAGGAGTAGCCGCCGAGCTGGCCGGACCCTTCATCGCCAAAACGATGATCGACGACCATATGCTCGCTATAGAAAAACCATTTTATGAAACAACGAGTGTGGACGGCACTGTGAGCTTTGACGGAACCCATTTTAAGCGTGAAGACCGCTTTGAGCCCGGAGAAGCCAAAGGTCGCGAAGCGAGAATTTTGCAAGTTGACAAATCCTTTGTATTTGTTGATGGCTCGG
>NZ_ASSB01000080.1:0-12183 GCF_000520755.1 Paenibacillus sp. 1-18 | reverse complement strand
CACAGGAACTGTCGCACTTGGCTTGACAATCCGTCAAATATTTATAGTGATATAGGTTTAACAATCACAACAGGGAAGAGAATGGGGGGTATGAAATTATTGGATCATTTCTTTTTAGCTTCAAGAAGGAAAGATATATGGAAATCCGTCGGGCCTAATAGAGTGGCCAAACAACCATGATGCGGATCATGACCAGATTGATGTTGCTACCCCGTGGTTCTGAAAAGATGGCTTCATATGATGTACACATAGATCGGGAGATTACATTTTAGGGAGTTGCTATACTGAAGTAGGCAACAGACCAGTGACCAGACAGGCATTATATAATTTTGAGTAAAGGGATGAACGTGAGGTAGAACGTAAACGTATACTGAAGAGATATTATCTCGTATTTTTAAAGGTGGGAATAAAATTACCATATATCGAGATTAATGCATTATAATTATTTTTTATTATGTGGATTTACATATAAAGCAATATATTTACATTTTGCAACATGTGATATTATTACATTTGTAAGAGCGATACTAACCACTGTTAGACGAAGTTTATAATGTCAACTAAGATCATACATAAGATTCCCCATGTAGTCATATATGGCAATATTTCGAATAGGTGACGATCTGATCGAGGTGTTGTTCATATAAATCCTTCTTTTTTATTGGAGAGGGAAAACATTTCGGTGGGTATGAATCTCGCTGAAGGCTGATGGTATATCTAAATGAAGGGGGGGAATGCAATGGCTGAAAACTTATTCGATCTTGATGTTCAAGTAAACAAATCTCAAGGTTCTATTGAGCCTCAATTTACTAGTGTTGCTAGATGCTCCGGCGGATGTGGTGATGATAAAACGGACAATACTAAGTGTGTTGCTACCTGCGGGAAGAATTGTTACACGAATATCGGGGCATTTTGTTAGTAATTAAAATGCCTTTTAAGTACTTATGATTCTTTTATGATAGGTGAATTTAATGAAACACAAGAAGAGGGACGTCTTAATAGTTCCTCTTCTTGTTTGGAAAAGTGTATTCCAAAGTAAAAATGGTCGTGTCAAGCTAATTGTATATTGCTAATGCATGGAGGGGAAGGTATGTCGGACTCTTTACTAGAGGTTAGTAAGGTAACGAAGAGAATGGGAAAGAGAGATTTGTTGGATGGTATTTCTTTTAAGCTTCAAAAAGGAAGGATATATGGATTCATTGGGCCTAATGGAGCGGGTAAAACCACAATGATGCGGATCATGACCGGATTGATGCAACCAACCAGCGGTTCTGTAAAGATAGCTTCATATGATGTACACACAGATCGGGAAAAGGCGCTGTCCAAGGTGGGGGCTATTATTGAATCTCCGGTCTTTTTTGATTATATGACAGGCAGGCAGGTTTTACGCAATTTGTCACGACTTCACTCTGAAATCGCGCCCTCCGATCGGGAGATACATATTGAAGAGTTGCTTACAAAGGTGAGATTAGAAAAACGAGGGAACGACAAGGTGAAAACCTATTCTCTTGGAATGAAGCAAAGACTAGGCATTGCGCAGTCCATGTTAGGTGCTCCTGAACTTCTATTGTTAGATGAACCGTCCAATGGCCTTGACCCCATGGGGATGAGGGAACTGAGAGATATTGTGCTTCATTTGCGTGATTCGGCGAATTATGCCTTTTTTATCTCCAGCCATTTGCTGGATGAATTGCAACAAATGTGTGACGAACTCATTGTAATAAAAGAAGGTAGGCTAGTTTGGCAGGGACCTGCGGAGCAACTGGTAAAGGAAGGCCAACGGTTGGAGGATGCTTTTATGGGATTAATGGGACTATGAAGTTATTGATATACAGCGAGTTCGAACGATTGTGGAAGCGAAAGTGGTTCTGGCTTATGGTTTTGTGCACACCTGTGCTAGCTTATTCGACAGGGTTATATTATTTGCGTACTCGGGATGTTCCAATAGAGGTGCTACACCAAATTTTTATTGTCGCAAGTCTGAAAGAGAATTTGTATTTATTTTGCAACATTCCTGTGGCTGCATTAGCAGCTGCTATGTTTACTGAGGAATTTCGAAGTGGGCGGCTGCGTCTATTATTTATGCGTCGGTTTACTCGCGGTCAGATTTTTTGGAGTAAGCTGCTAGTTTTGAACAGTTCTATCTTGTTTCTTCTCCTTGCATTTGCAATTTCATCGCAGGTGATCGCTGAAATATGGAAGTATTCATATCATTTAAGTGACACGGGCCTATCCGGATTCCAACGACTGCAAGTGCTTGAATACTACGGCTGGGCGCTTGCCTCACTATTAGCTATAAGTTCTTTCTATTGCTTTGTCGCTATGTACAGTAAGAGTGTGACATATGCAATTGGTATTTGTATGGTATACAATTTGGGCTCTTTATTGTTTGATCCGTTGTACTTAAAATTGGCATCCTTTGTTTCTCATATACCATATTTATACGATGTGGCTACATTTATGATCATCCCATATATGCAGCATACTGGCCTGGATAAGTCCTTAATAGGGAATTGGTCTGTGAATGGGGCAATTGCCACTGTCGTTTGTTTATATCTTTTCTTTTTTATTTGGGGCGCATACCGACGCTTTGTAGCCGATGATTATTTGTACTAGGGGGGGGCTTTATGCTAGGAATCTGGAAAAGCGAAATGGAACGGATTTGGAATCGAAAGTCTACTTATTTGTTGTACGTAGCCTATATATTAATAATTGTTGCAACTATATGGAGTCATAAAATAACGGGCACAAAGGTCTTCCGTTTTGGTGAAGGAACGATGGTTGTAAATAATTTAAATCTGCCGTGGCTGATGATGAGTGAAGTTGCTCTATTTCTAACTACAGCGATGCTTCCTATTTTATATGTCGATCAGTTGGGTGGTGATCTTCATTCCGGGGCGTACAGGTTATATGTTATACGGCCGTACCGCCGTTTTCAGTTTTGGCTTGCCAAGTTGCTAGCCTTATCGGTCACAACCATCATTTTTTTAGGGACAAGTTTACTTATAGGTGTGATTGCGGGATGGTGGTTATTCCCGCATAGCTCTACCTTTTTAAAATATGGTTCATCCGTAACCTCTACTTCATCAGATGCCATACCTTACGTACTTGCATTTTACCTCGTGTTAACTATAGTTTGTCTGGCGAAGCTCGTGTTAAGTAGTGTCATATGTTTGTTTATATCACGACCATTATTTTCCTATATAGTTATTATATTCTCATCTGCATTTCTCTTCCAGTTGTTTAGACCGCTCATTATGTTAATGGACCCATTTCGAGAAATATTGCTTGCTCTAAATGTTGACAACTCACTTAAATTTTGGGTGAGTGTAGGTGGGATGATTGTAATATGCGTTATTATTAGTTTTACTCGATGGCAAAAGAAAATTATTTAGAAGTTCTGTTCAGAACGGAGGCCTCATGTGGAAACTATGAAAAGTCTATATAAGACGCTAGACTTCTTTATGTTGCGTACCCCTGTATTGCCTATGGAAGAGTTCTTAAAATGCTTCTCAACCGAGACTGGGGACAATGAGGAGGCTACGGCTGCTGCGATAAATTACCTATCTGAATTGTCCCGTAATCCGGTTATACGTGAAGCTTTGGCAGCCTCAAGTCCCACTTTGCTTGAATCTTTGATACATATGTATAACCCGGATAACCCACGCAAGCAAGGGCAGGTTATTAAAGCATTTGTTCGTTATGTTATAAGAATGCTCACACGTCCTACACCATTTGGATTATTTTCAGGAGTAACCTACGGACAGTTCGGGGAACAATCGCAACTCTGTTTGCAAAGTCCTGAAACATTTCGAAAGCGTGCCAGACCTGACATGGAATGGTTGTTAAAGATGGTGGAGTTAATTGAAAGCCGTCACGAGGTCGTACGACAGCTTAAAATCCAGCGCAATACATTGATCTTTCGTCAGGGAAGCAGGGCTAAAATCCCCTATACGACAAGGCACGGCAGTATGACTAAAGGTGAGGATCAGAGCGTATCTGTACGTGCAACCCAGGTATTTGATTTTGTGATGGATGTAAGTTCAAGTCCTATACCCTATTTTGATTTGGTTCATCATCTCCAGCAGAAATTTAAAGGTGCTGATATAGAAACAATTGAGCGTTATGTATGGGAACTATTTGAGCAAGAGTTTTTGATTTCTGAGATTATTCCTCCCACTACTACCACTGATCCGCTAAATCATATTATGTCTGTTCTGAAACCAGTAACGGGGATAGATGACATAAAAGAGAAGCTGATTCAAATTGCAGCTGATATTCATGAATATAACCAGCTCCCTATAGGCCAGGGCGAGGACTTGCTGGAGCAATTAAGACAAAGTATGGACAGCATGTTCGATGTGAAATCAAGTCTCCAAATTGATCTTTCTCTTGAAGATCGTAGAATTACACTGCCTCAGTCTATTCGCAAGGATGTAGAGCATATGGCTGAATTACTAACGAGGATTTCCTGTTATAGGAATAAGGCTTTGGACGATTTTGGTACAGAATTTCTTGAAAAGTATGGTCCATATCGAGAAGTTCCAATATTGGAGCTATTAGATGAAGACATGGGACTAGGTGCCCCGATAGGCTACAATCATCCTCCGAGTCGTCGTGGACAAATACGGAATATATTACCAACCAAGTCGAGAGCGCACTACGAAAGGCTTCTGTTTCGATGGTTTGTAGAGTGCATACGTGAAGGGAAAAATGAAGTTGTACTTACAGATGCTATGATCGACGAAATCGCAAAGGAAGAGGGTCAAGAGGGATGGATCGCATCACCGTCTATGGAATTGATTGTACAGTTTGCAGCTGCGAATCAAAGAGCTGTTGATCGTGGGGAGTATACGATTATTTTAGGCCCTAATCAGGGATCTGATGGAGCGGGGAAAATGTTTGGTAGATTTATGGATCTACTAGGTGAGCCCTTCGCAGATATGTTTTCTATAATCCAATCGGAAGAGCAGCAGTTGCAGCCTGAAAAGTTATTGGCCGAAATATCCTATCTGCCTAGTGCGGGGAGAATGGCTAATGTGGTATTAACGAGACATAGCCGGCCATATGAAATAGCGATAGGAACCAATCATGTATTGCCGGAGGATCGACAAATTCATGTTTCAGACCTCGTTGTGGGGATGAGAGATGATCGGTTCTATTTGAAGTCTTTGAGTCGCAATCGCGAGGTTATTGTCAAAGCGGGACATATGCTCAACCCGGAAGTCACCCCCAATATATACCGTTTTCTCCTCGAGGTTAGCCAGAGTGGTTACCAACAATGGTCGCCTATGGATTGGGGGCTCGCGGCAAAGTCTCCATTCACGCCACGTCTAAGATATGAGCATATGATTCTCCATCCAGCGACATGGAGAATAGCAAATGATGAGATAGCTAGTCAGCCCAAGGAAATTGAGATTATTGAAGAGTCTATTCGCCAATTCCAAATGAAATGGAATGTACCGCGTTATGTATATATGATTGAATCGGATAATCGTATATTGCTAGATATGGATCATCCGCTGCACATTGAACAAATTTGCAGAGATATTCAGTCTAAAGGCACAGTCACATTAATTGAGCACATAGGTAAAGTCAAAGAGACGCCAGTTTCCCGTAGCGATGGCCATTTAGCGGCCGAATTTGTGTTTCCGCTTGTACGAAATCAGGCTGTTGATGCTCACCATTTCGGGGAAGAAATCGCTGCCAGCCTAAATGTAGAGCATAAGAAATTAAGTGAAGGCTCTATAAAAGTAACCCGTTTCCATCTGCCTGGAGGTTCTTGGTTTTATGGAAAACTATATGGGATGAACACTCGACAGGATGAGTTTGTAGGGAAATACTGGAATGAATTTGTGCGGAAATATCGGCAGAGTGGAGAGGTCCTTCAGGGATATTTTATCCGGTATGCTGATCCTGATAAGCATCTTCGTATCAGGTTTGAATTATCGAAGGATTGTAAGGTGCAGATGTTTCTTTCCATTTTCCATGAATGGACAGAAATGCTAGTAGATGAGGGGCTGGTATCTAGAGTTGTCATCGATACGTACGAGCCTGAATTTGAACGTTACGGCGGAATGAAGCTTATGGCATGGGCAGAGAGAGTATTTTCTTCTGATAGTGAAGTGGTAGCAGGACTCATACAGGTTATCAGATTTACCCAAACTTCGTTGTCGCAGGAGATTATAGCAATATTAAGTGTTATTAACCTTCTATATCAGTTTGGATACTGCTCAGAGGATGCCTATTCGTTATTAAATCGTCACTTTGACGTTAAGGAGTATCTGAAAGATTTTCGCAAGGAAAGGAAGTTCTTTTTACAATGGATGACATCACACCTGGGAATTCCAACTTCTTTCCAGTCCACTCGGGACTCTATAGAGAGTATCTTCAAGCTGAGAAAAGAGGCAGTGGCGCAATATATTCAACTGCTCAATGAGCAGGAGGGGAAGGGCGAGATCACTAATACTAAAGAAGATATTGTGTATAGTGTAATCCATATGCATTTAAATCGGTTGTTGGGTTTAGACAGGGAACGAGAACGTAAGGTGATGATTATGAGCAGGCATGCTTTAGATAGCTTGGTTAAATATCGGGGGAGTCACCAATGACTCGTATGAAAAGTAATATAAATCCTAGGATTTCATCTATAATAGGTGCCATACATCAGGGTTTAAAGCTATTTGCGTTGGTATTTAGTATGAATAAGTTTTATATGGTTTCCAGCGTTTTTTTGCATATTATCCAAGGTCTGATGCCTGTTTTGACACTGATGGTTATGCAAAATTTGCTTAATAGTATTGTTTCTTCCGGCAGTGGGGACATTCGATTGATTTTGTTACAGTTTGGCTTATTTATAGTCATTTACGTACTGAAGAGTGCAGTTACGATGAGTCAAACTTATGTGGAAGGCACGCTCGAAGCGGTGCTGTCCAAATCATTAAATATAATGATCGGGGAAAAATCAAGTTCATTAGGATTAGCTGACTATGAGAATTCAGAAATTAATGACCAATTAAAGCGTGCATCCCAAGAAGCCTCTTACCGACCGTACCAGTTGTATACCCAAATGACAGGTATTTTATCTAGTTTGGTAACTATGCTTTCTTCTGCAACATTACTTTTTTTGTGGAAATGGTGGGTAGTCGTTGTTCTGTTTTTGATCTCATTAGTGTCTGTATATTCTATCCTTAAACTAAATAAAGAACAGTTTGAAATCTTTATGAATCGGACCCCATTATATCGGCAGTCATGGTACATGACCTTTCTGTTAACTAACGACCGTGCGGTCAAGGAAGTCAAAATCTTTAATATGAGTACTTACTTGCTTAAAAGATATAAGGAATTGTTGCAACGGTTTTTTGTGGAAGATCGGCGAATATTAAGCAAGCGGGTCACTATTACCTTTATGTACAGTCTGCTGGAACTTGCTGTGTTGTTGGGAGTGGTGTGGTTAGCCATTAGAGAAACTTTTGAGAAAAAAATATTAATAGGTAGCCTATATGGCTATATTCAAGCAATTATGCTGACGCAAAATCAGATGCAGGCTTTAATTCAGGGGATGGTCCAATTTTCACAAAATAATTTGTATATGGAACAGCTGTTTTTATTTCTGCAGCTACCCACATCAGACCCAGTCCGCCGTCAAAAAGAACAGGCGACGTTAATTAGCATGGACGACAGCAAGGAATTTTGTATGGAGCAAATATCATTAGAAGACGTTTCATTTACTTACTCGGGTCAGACCGTCCCCTCAATCCGAAATATTAATTTAACTATGAGTAGAGGCCAGACAATAGCTATAGTAGGAAAAAACGGCTCAGGAAAATCAACGCTCATAAAGGTGTTGATGCAGCTCTACAACGATTATGAAGGAAGTATCAAAATTAATGGACGTTCTGTTCGCGATTACGATTTGCAGCGGGTTCAGGATAAAATTGGCGTTGTGTTCCAAGATTTCATGCACTATGAAATGTCAGCACGTCATAACATCGGTTTTGGATCGATAGAGCGTATGGAGCAGGATGAGGAGCTCATTTATGCAGCACAATGCGCAGCTATAGACCAGATTATAACCAAGCTTCCGCAGGGATTGGATACTCAGCTCGGAAAGTGGTTTGAGGATGGTTACCAGTTATCGGGGGGACAGTGGCAACGAGTGGCAATAGCACGGGCCTTCTTGCGGAAGGCCGATATGTATATTTTGGATGAGCCGAGTTCCTTTCTAGATCCAGTGGCAGAAAGGGATCTGCTAGCCCTGTTTCTTGAATTAATGAAGGATAGTATTGGTATTTTTATTACTCATCGAATTTCATCAGCACGTCTGGCGCAAAAAATAGTCGTTATGGATAACGGTGAGATTGTAGAGCAGGGGACCCATAAAGAGTTGATGCTACTGGGTGGATTATATGCAGAAATGTATAACATTCAGGCCAATACGTTCAGCGAAGAGAATTTGGTCGAGGCTGGAGGGGGAGTTCCGGGATGACAGTTACCTCATACAAATGCAGTAATTGGATACCAATTGAGGGAACCATGAAGGATAAAATATCCGCAGTTTTGCAGGAGATTGCCGAGCGCTACAAGGATCCGAATCAGGTGCGTTCATGGATGCAAAAGGTTCCTCCAATAGAGGTCGATGGAAAGAAGATAGAGCGTTGGTCAGATGAAACTTTAGCTAGTGGATTCACAGGTATATGTTTATTCATGGGTGAGTTGGATCGGCTATACCCCAATGATGGTTGGGATATTATAGGACATCAATATCTAGAACAGATTCAAATGTTTGTGGAGCGGCAGGGCATCCATAATGTTTCCCTATATAGTGGATTAGCAGGAATTTTACTGGGGGTTTATGCCTTGTCTAGAAATGGAACACGTTACCAAGGTATGCTGGATTCCCTTGCCTCTTGGTATGAAGAGATTGTTTCGCATAAACTGACTCTCTATCGAAAAGAGTGGCAAAACGGACGGCTGCAAATGAGTCAATATGACACAATATCAGGCCTTGCGGGAATTGGACGTATCACTATGCTGTTTCTGAACCGTCCCGGTATGCACTCGATATGGGAGCAGACCATTGAGTTGTTCCAGATTATGTGCGGCGAGAAAAATACGAGTGCTTACACAGTACCTGCTTGGCATATTTCTCCGGAATATCAGTTTCAGGAGGGTGAAAAACTACAATATCCTCAAGGCAATTTTAATTTAGGACTTTCACACGGCGTTGCAGGCCCACTAGCTTTCCTGAGTCTGTCTGCTCTTTACGGAGCCAACGCCATCCTATTGAAAAATGATATTCATAGCTTGGCTGAATTTATAAACCATTGGCGTTATGATGGAAAGGAAGGCATAATTTGGCCCGGCCGGATTTCTTTTGAAGATTGGGTGGGTGATCAATTATTGAATGATTGTACAGAGCGTTATCGTGATTCCTGGTGCTACGGTGTACCGGGTATTGCACGTTCTATCTGGTTGGCAGGACAAGCTGCTCACAATGAAGAATGGATTGAATTGGGACTCTCCGCCTATTTAGATATAGAGAAACGACTATATCGAAAAGGAGGATTGTCTTCTGCCACATTGTGTCATGGTATCGGTGGGTTATTACACCTTGTTCAACGTATGTACTCAGATACAGGACACGAGAGGTTAGGCATCATGCGGGATAAGTTACTGCAAGATGTACTGAATATGTCTGATTCTAATTCGTTGTTTGGCTTTTACGACCATACTTTGTTGGAGGATAGACTTGAAGAAGTGAATGAGGCAGGTTTCCTGAATGGAAGTGCTGGGGTGGCTCTGGTGCTGGCTTCCTTAATTGGAGACAAAAGTCCAGATTGGGATGTTGCTCTTCTGATCCGCTGAGATATACTACGGTTTTCACGTAGTCTGAATATCATAAAAGTAAAAAAGATCCAATCGACCGTTTGAGGGTCGGCAGGATCTTTTTTTATCACGGATTTCCTCCCAGAACTCGACCGGAACTCGACCTCAGTAGACGGAAGCCGTCTTTGAAGTATTCTTGATGCCGTTGGCATCGTTGAGCACGGTGTTACCCCATGCCGTCGGCGTTTTCCAATCGCTGCTGTTCACGAGATTAAGCCACGCGTTTTCGCTGTTGTTGCCGGTCCATGACCAGGCCAGATAGCCGATGCCTTTGGCTTGGGACTGTTTCATGACCACATAAGGATTCATGGTGGTGCCCAAATTGTTGTTGCCATTGTTGTAGTTGTAGCCAAATTCACCTACGATTACTGCCAGCCCCTTGTCTTTGATGGCTTGCAGCTCAGAGCCGATTTTGCTGGAGTCGTTATAGTTGGCATACATATGGACGGAAAATAGAAGGTTATGGTTGGGATCATGCTGTAGCAGCTCTACCCCGTGGGCCTTGATCGGGGAAGCGTATTGTCCCCAGCCGGAGCCGTCGATCACAATCGTATTCGGCAAGCCTGCGTTGCGCAGAGTGGTAATCGCAGTTTTGTAGGCGTCCCGCCATGCGGCATCCGAGAGGTTGTGATCGCCCCATTCATTGGCTATATTCACGAGGACATACTTCTGGTTATCGGCCAGTATTTTTTTAACGGCAGGCTTAGCAAAATATCGAGCCATGTCGTTCAGACGATTGGCATCGTTGATGCCGGTAACATCGTGCAGTTCAACCACGCAAATGAGCTTGAGCTGTTTTGCGCGTTCAATGATTTCTCCCAGTCTTTGCGCCGATCCATTGGTTTGCCACACAATGCGAACGGTGTTGGACTTCGTCGCAGCGATCGCATCCAGTGCCTGATAGGCTTGCACATCAAACCAGATATGAGGGTTGTTTACCCCGCGCATCACAAAGGTATTCCCGTTAGCATCCTTCAAATGGGTTCCGCTTACATAAAATCCTGTGGAAGCAAACGATGTACCCCCATTCCATAACCCTACGCTGGAATAAAGCAGAAACATGATAGCAAAGATGAATGTTTTTTTTCTATAAAACCTCCAATTCCTCACGAACCAACCGCCTCCTCCTCTATAGTCCAGTTAATCCTATGTTGAAAATGGCTACATATGACACCTATTGTGCTGAAATACGGTGTGTCGTTTCTTTTCGATAAGGGACGGGTATTAATTGTCTAGTCCCGCATAGATTGGCATAGGGGAAAAGGAGGTATGAGCATGTGGAAATGGGGTCAAAGACTGTCCGTATTGGCATCAATCCTTCTGCTTGCCATTCTTGTAAGCGCGTACAATAAGGGCGATGCTTCAGGCAAGGTACAAATTGAGTTTTTCCAAAACAAGCCGGAGGCCAAGGGCTCCTTCGATAAGCTGATCGCTCAATTCAATCAGGAGCATCCCGGTATTGAAGTGACACAGGTAAACCCGCCCGAGGCAGAGACGGTGCTATACTGGCGATGAAAAATTCCCTCATGGTGTTCGATCAGATCGTGGCCTTAACAAATGGAGGACCAGGCCGGGCAACCCAGTCCATTTCTCACCTGATTTACACCGGAGGTTTTAGAGGCGGAGAATTTGCTTATCAGTCGGCTAACCCTGTCATTTACTTTATTGTGATCGCGATGATTTCCATCTTGCAGCTGCGATTCCTCCAGAGAAGGGAGATGGATAACTAATGAAAACGAGCCGACGTACCAACTGGCCTGTAATGCTTCTTGTGACACTGGGGACGATATTTATTCTGTTCCCCCTTTATATGACGGTAACCATTGCGCTTAAAAATCCCGAGCAGATGGCGCATTCTGCCTTTGCCTTTTCGACCGAGCTGCATGGGAAAATTTTAGTCGTGCTGTGGAAATGACTAATTTTTTCAGCGCTTTTCAGAACAGTGTGATGGTCACGACATCGACGGTCATACTGACTTTGCTGACCAATTCAATGGTCGCTTATGCGATTGCCCGCAATATGCAGAAGGCTCCGTGAAGTAATTTATTTTTTGTAAAATTCTACTGTACAAAAAAAGAAGCCTGTAAATCTCAAAAATGCAGATTTACAGGCTTCTAAAAATTGAGTTCAGTGTCAGGGGATGAACACTCTCCACGCAAAACGATATCGACGGATAGCTTACGGATATACTTGCGCTTAATCAGCCAGCCGCACGAGCGTTCTGCCCTGCGAGCGAGCCGCAAGGATGTCCTCCAGCGCGCTTGGCAGCTCAGCCAACCCGATTTCGCGCTCAAC
>NZ_ASSB01000079.1:0-6118 GCF_000520755.1 Paenibacillus sp. 1-18 | reverse complement strand
TGAAGTAGGTACGGGGATTGTACTGCGTGAACGAAATGAGACGTATCAACAACCTGTTGAGAAGTTATGGAATATCAACAATGCAAACTACACTACTACGGCGTGGCTTAAACAAAAAACATCGGATATTTTGGCGATTTATAAAAATGGCAAACGAGATCCCGCATGGATGATAACCAACAGAATGGTTACGAGTGCGGGGGCGCTGGCGCAACAATATGATGCCGATCATGACGCTGGATCATCCTATAGTGTAACTTACCTTACTCTTGAGCGTTCGCCAGTTGTACCATTCGTTGGGTCCTACGCCGCCAACGAAAAGACGCTGCTGTCAGACCTGGTAGACAGCGTACAACAGAACACGGCACGTGTGTCGGTGTTGGAGGACAAGAAGGCTGACAAAGACAGCCCCGCAGTTCTCCAGCCAACTTTGCTAAACGGGGTTATTATCGAATACGTTGGCGCGCCTGTAGAATATGTAAAGTTGTCAGATGGTCTTGTGTTGATACAAGGTTCCGTTAAGCCACCTTCTGCGGGAAATATTATAATGTTTTATCTACCTGTAGGGTACCGTCCTAAAATACCTGCTGTATTAATGTGCGCTGCCAACACAGGGACAACAGATGTATCTATAAAGTGCCTTGTATCAACTGACGGTAGCGTTCGAGTAGAGTCAACAACAGCCCTAGCTTGGTTGCGGTTAGATGGTATTAAGTTCCTAGCAACTCAATAAGGAGGAGAATACATGAAAGTAGTACCTAAAGTAAATACAGACGGCCTCTATCTGGAGGACGAGTTGGTGGACGATGCCTTTTCGGGCGTCGTCCCTTTTTATGCCCAGCCGGAAACCTCCGGTCAGGACACAGATACTGAGCCGACAACACCGAAGCCTGCCGGGTACACTGTCGGTGTACCGATTACAACGCCGGGCCTGTACAAGCCGCGCTTTGATCTGGCGGCGTGGGAAACGTACCAATCAGCCGTTTACGAGGCGCAAGAGGCATATATAGCTGCGTTGCATGACTGGCAGACCAAAGGCAAGGATGTTGGAGAGCAGCCTGTATATGTCGCGCCAGCGCAGCCGGAAGGATTGTGGAAAGAAGGACTTACGCCGGAGGAAATCGCGGAGCTGACCAAGCAGCCAGAGTCACAGCCGAAGCTACGCGAGGAACTTGCAAACACTCAAGTCGCCATGGCGGATATGTACGAGCAGATGCTTACTATGCAAGCCGAGCTTGCGGCACTTAAAGAGGGGAGGTGATTAACGTGGTAGCCATTTATGGAGCCAGTTAGGGCTTACCTAGCAAGTTGGGGATTAGATGTGGATGGCACACCATTAGAAAAACGGGGAGAGTAAGGCAGGAAAATTTTCCTGAGCAAAATAGATAGAGACGGGGGAAAGGGTATGCCGGAAGGAGACGTGATGGCAATTGAACAATTGCACGCGAAAACAGAAGAGTTAACAGCTCAACTACAAGGCCTTAGCGCGGAGTTTGCGAGGCTTTCCGCACAAACATTGTCGGATGAAGCACGTTTTAAACTGATTGAACAAACAGCGGGGCGTCATGAAGAAGAGATTCGCCAGCTCAAGGATTCGACTCGAATGATGCAACTGCAATTTGATCAGGTCATGACCAAGATTGACACGTTGGAAATGAAACTGTTTAGCTGGCTACAACAAACTCAGCAGGACAGTGTTAAAGAGCGAACCACGAATAATAAACAGTGGTTTCAGTTCCTAACCTTTGTATTGGGCGGGACCATAATCGCTATCGTTACAGCGGTATTCGTAAAAGGAGGATTGTGATAATTGTTTAATCCAAATAAATATATAATTGAACGGCGCTACATAAACAAGCGCCATAACGTAAGACCGGGTACTCGCTTAACAAGCGGGAATCCGGCCTTTTTAGTTGCACATGATACAGGTAATCCTGGGGCATCTGCTGACAACCATTATGATTACTTTAACAAATTGGTTGATCGTTCAGCTTCAGCACAGACGTTCATAGACGACAAAAAGATCCTTGAAATCATCCCAACAGGAACCGGTCCAGACGCAGCAGAGAAAGCTTGGCACGTATTGTACAACGTCACCACGGATAACGAACGCTTTGGCGACGATGCAAACGATATTGCCCTTGGTGTAGAACTATGCTTCGGTGGCAAGATCGACACGTTAGAGGCATACAAACGCTTTGTATGGTACCTGGCCTACTGCTCCAACAAATGGGGGATTAACCCACGGACACATATACCAAGCCATAAGCAGCTTGACCCTGCCCGTAAGAGGGACGTAGACCAAGCCCTAGCGACGATTGGCAAGACACTAAAGGATTTGGTCTATGACGTGGAAGCGGAGCTTAAAGGCGCTTCTGTGGTTCCTGTGGTGCAGGACTTTACTCCATTGCCTGCGTTTGTTGTCCAGGCGTTGGTGGACGATTATGTTTCTCCGGCGTGGTTCGCCAGTCAAAAGGGCGGGGACCAGGAAGGCAAGACGCATTTCCATAACCTTGCGAATAATCTTCGTGCTGCGGCTGGGCTAAATGAAAAGGGTTTGCCGCTTGCTGCCGGAGCGGTGAAGCTGTTTAAATCCAACGCACAAGAGATTATTTTCCGATGGCTTCAGCCGGCTTGGTTTAAAGCTAAACAAGCAGGCGACAAGGAGCAAATGCAACATTTCAACAATCTGGCTAATTATCTGCGTTCTGCCGCAGGTTTGCCAACACAATAAGAGGGGGATTTATAAATGCAAACAATTATCGAAACCGTACAACCATATGTAAATACCATCGTCACAGCCGCTGCGGGTGTACTTACAGCGTTTGTTTTAGGAGGTCTGAATAAACTCAAGACTAAGGTTAACGTGTGGCTAGAAGCGCGTACAACGGCAGCGCAACGTGAAGTGATTCATAAAATTGCTGGAGAGGGTTTTGCCTTTGCTCAAACAGCATTTAAAGAAGCCGGAGGAGAACGTAAGCTTCAGGAGGCTTTACAGTATACATCCTTGAGATTAACGGAACAGGGCATTGTGGTATCGCCTACGGAACTGCAAGCAGCCATAGAAAAGGCATATCTGGAGTATAAGGCTAAGACAAAGACGGTACTGGCTACTGAAACACAGCCGAATGAGGATGCAGCACACGCAGCAGCTAAGGAAGCTGTATCTGGTCTTGCTGCAAAGTTGAATGATTTCTTGGCTCAGGCTACGGCAGAGGTGGCCAATACTGTTCCTGTTCAGGTGCAGTCTGAACTAGAGCCAGTAATGCCTGTACAAATGCCTGTTACTACGGAATAAAAGGATAAAGTATATACCCTGCTGGCGCATACAGCAGGGGATTTTCCTTTTTTAAGGGGAATCAACAGGAAATTAGAGGTATTTAGTCCTATTTGTCGAATGTTTACTCCTAAACATAAGTTAAAGGGAGCAGACATAAATGAATTTAAATTACTTTATTGAATCAATGCCTAATATTGAATCTAATAGTGGCTTACGTGAGCCTCAAGTAGATGCTTATCGAGCAGTATACAATCATTTTGTAACCGATAAAAAGAAAGAACACTCTATTATTGTACTCCCTACGGGTGTGGGCAAAACAGGGTTAATGGGAATTCTCCCTTTTGGTATTTCTTTTGGGCGTGTTTTGATTGTAACTCCTCAACTTGTTATAAAAGATGCAGTTTTAGATTCTCTTGATCCAGAACATCCTAGAAATTTCTGGCTTGCTAGAAATATTTTTGAGAAATATGAGGAATTGCCTTCTGTAATAGAATATGATCGCAAGACAAGCGATTGGGAATTACAAGAGGCCAATATCGTTATACTTAATATTCAAAAATTGCAAGAAAGATTAGATAGTTCCCTTATAAATAGGGTCCCTTCTAACTTTTTCGATATAATTATAATTGATGAAGCTCATCATTCCACAGCTCCAACGTGGGAAGCCTCAATGGAGTTTTTTTCTAGTGCTAAAGTTATAAAACTAACAGGTACTCCAATTAGGACAGATGGTGAAAAAATTGAGGGGGATTATGTTTATAAGTATCCCTTAAGTCAAGCCATGGCAAAGGGATTTGTAAAAAGTTTAGAACGGATTCACTATATACCAGAGCAAATATTTTTAACTCTAAATAAAAATGATGATACTGTGTACTCCTTGGACCAAATTCGTGATATGAATTTAAAAGATGAGGATTGGGTAACAAAGTCAATCGCATTTTCTAAAGAATGTAGCATGAAGGTAGTGGAAGAGAGTATTAAAATCCTTCAAGATAAAAGAACTTCCGGTATTCCACACAAAATAATCGCTGTTGCTTGCAGTATTTGGCATGCTGAACAAATACAAGAATTGTATGAGCAAGAAGGTCTAGATGTAGCTTTAGTGCACAGTAAGTTAAAAAAGGACGAGTTAGCGACGAGATTAAAATCAATTGAAAACCACAAGGTTCAAGTTGTAATTCATGTAGCGAAACTTGGAGAAGGGTATGATCATAAATACTTATCGGTTGCAGCTATATTTAGACCCTTTAGATCTCAACTACCTTACGAACAGTTTGTGGGAAGAGTATTAAGGTCAATTGATGCTGAAGAGGCAACCTTACCAGAGGACAATATTGCATGTGTAGTACACCATAAGGAATTGGGTTTAGATAGTCTATGGGAGTTTTATAAAAATGAGAAAAAGAAAAGTGATGTCATTAAGTATCTAGATCGGAGCGAGGAATCCTATGAACGCCTAACCAAGGCTAGAATAGATAAGCAAACTGGTCATGTAATTGAAGATGGTACTGGAAGTACTGAAAAAGACATTTTTATTGGAACTGAATTTTTAAAAGAAAGAGAGCGTCGTATAAGCGAGGAGTCTCAAAAGTTAAAACAGTTAAAAGAATTATTACCTAATTTACCTGACGAAACCTTAATACAAATGCTTCGGAGAGAAGAAGAAGGTCAACCGAGCACCAGAATACTACGACCAGATAAGTTTTTATACCGCAAAAAAAGAGATTTAGATGACAGAATAAAAAAAGAAATGGTCCCGGAAATAATATTGGAATATAATATTTCTAATGAAGGGGACGAATTAAGTCGCTCAAAGTTGTTTACAGGGAAATATAGCTGGCTTTTAAAAAAAGTACGGAGTAATACCGGTTTAATTGCAGCGTATATTGAGAAGAGGGTTAATGAACTGGTAGGTAACCACGACAGAAATACATGGAAGCCGGAAGAATACGAGGCGGCAAAAAAACGAGCGGAAGAGATTTATATTCTAGTTAAAAAAATACTAGACTCTGAACTGAAAAAGGAGTAATAATGATGGAAAATGGAATTAAATCACTTTATAATTTAGAAGAAGGTCATATTATATTGCCTTCGGAACTGATTGCCAATGCTAAGCTTCCTAACTATGAGTATGTTAAGTTTCATAGTGGTTTGGAAGGGTTAACTGTCGAGTGCTGTTGCTTTTTAGAGGATAATACAAAGGTTTTATTTAACTATTATTTCGATGAAAATGATCGATTATTACGTCTTATCTCAGATGATTTTAAAAATCAAGAAGTGTTATTTGATAGGAAAGAAGAAGGAGAAAAACTTAGGAACATGCTGAGAAATAGCCAAATCAACGTAGTGAGTAAGTAATACTTTTGTGTAAGACGTGGAAGCCTCTGTTGAGCTTATTAGGTCGACAGAGGCTTTTTTTGTCTTGAAGCTTGTGCTATGATGAATTAGCGACTAGGATCTCTGATTTTGGAGGTCTTCATAATGAGATTTACAGAGGAATTCATATACAAAATGGTGAGGGCGACCTTTAAAACGCTTCTATTGGTAATTGGAGCTTTACTAATTAAGGTTATGTTCACCCATTGAGTCAGTAGATGAGATAAACGGGAAGTTGTCCAGCCACCTAATTTTTATAAGCATGCGACCTTAGTTTCGTTACAAGCTAGAGATATATAAAAATAACAGAGTACTAGTCGTGTATCTCTTGTTCCATGGAGAGAACACGACTAATATATAAATATAATCGTATGACCTAAGAAAAAAACACCCATATTTTCCTGATTCAGGGTGTTTTTTTCTGTGTTTTATACTTTAGTATTTACAAAATCAACCAAACCA
>NZ_ASSB01000078.1:0-361 GCF_000520755.1 Paenibacillus sp. 1-18 | reverse complement strand
TTGGATCGGCTACACTTAGTTGGACAACAAAAATGGGGGCTTGTAGAATAAACCTATTACACTAAGGAGCGGATCATCTACAATGCCAAAACAACAACGTCGAACCTTCACCTCAGAATTTAAAAAGCAAATGGTGCAACTCTATGAAAACGGGAAATCTCGGGCAGCGATTGTGGAGGAATATGGCCTCACAGCTTCAGCTTTAGATCGCTGGATCAAGCAAGCTCAGACGTCAGGCTCCTTTAAGGAGAAAGACAATCGTTCTTCAGATGAAAACGAACTGTTGGCTTTGCGAAAAGAGAACCAGCGTTTGAAGATGGAGGTCGATATTTTAAAGCAAGCCGCGCTGATCATGGGACGA
>NZ_ASSB01000077.1:0-3073 GCF_000520755.1 Paenibacillus sp. 1-18 | reverse complement strand
GGTATAGATCACATACGCCAGATCCTGCGGTTCGTTGATGTGGTCAACGTCTGTCGTATCTCCGGTGTACAGTGACTCATCGTCCAACGCCAGTACGGTATGCAGACGCAGTCCCGTGGCTGGTTCGGATGTAGCTTGGCTTTCCTCCAGCCATGCCTGTGCACGCTCCTGCAAGCCCGTTTGGGTCAACAGTACCGTCGCACCGCTGTCCTCCAGCATGAAACGAATACGTTCTGACGGATAGTCCGCATCCAGCGGCACATATGCGCCTCCTGCCTTCCACACTGCCAATACGCCGACCAACATGTCCACCGAACGTTCACTCAAAATGCCGACAATCGACTCGCGTCCAATGCCTTCATTTCTCAATCTACGCGCCAATTGGTTCGCTCGTTCGTTCAGTTTCCGGTACGTAAGCTGTTGATCCTCGTACACAACTGCCAGGTGATCCGGTACAAGCTGCGCCTGTTCTTCCACAAAAGCATGGAACAAGGCTCCTGCCTCAACAGCAGCAACATCCGATACCCCCACTTCTCCAAATCCATAGATAATTTGAGCCTTTTCCTCGGCGGGTACCATATCCAGAGCTGCCAGTGGCTGCTGTGGATGAAGTGTAATCGCACGAACGAGTTCGTTAAAATGCTGCGCGAATCGCTTGATGGTCTCTGGCTTGTACAGCGCTGTGCTGTATTCCAGACTGCACAGAATACCTTCCGGCTGCTCCACTGCATCCAAGGTCAGATCAAATTTGGCCGTATTATTGTCCGTCGGATACGGCTTAAAGGTCAGACCTTCCAGCTCGAACTCCTGCTGCTCAAATGTCTTCAACTCAAACATCGTGTCAAACAGCGCATTCCGGCTCGTATCCCGTGTTAAATTCAGCTTTTCAACCAGCTCTTCAAAAGGATATTCCTGATGCTCATAAGCACTGAGTGCATGCTCTTTGACCTCTTGCAGGTAATCAAGGAACGTTTTGTCGCCAGACGGATAATTGCGGATCGCCAGCGTGTTGAGGAATACGCCTACCAGGCTACTCAACTCTGCATGTGGTCTTCCGGCAATCGGCGTTCCGACGATAATGTCCTCCTGCCCCGAATATTTATGCAAGAGCGTGCTATACGCTGCAAGCAATACCATATACAAGGTTGATCCGGTTTGCACGGCCAGCTGTTTTAACTGTTCACTGTCCTCGAGGCTGATCGCAAATTCCAATCGAGCTCCTTCCAGACGCTGTACGGCTGGTCTTGCAAAATCCGTTGGCATATCCAGCGCCGGAATTTCACCAGCCATGGTTTTCAGCCAATAGCTTTCTTGCTCACGAAGACGTTCACTTTGCATATCGGCATGCTGCCAAACGGCATAGTCCTTGTACTGGATGCGGAGTGGCGGCAGCTCCTTGCCTTCATACAATTGAGAGAACTCCTGCACGATAATTCCTTCAGTTACGCCATCCGAAATAATATGGTGCATGTCATAGAGCATTACGTGACGTTGCGGTCCGTTTTCCACCAACTGAACCCGCAGCAACGGTGCTTGCGCGAGATCAAATGCGCGTACAAAGTCCAATGCGTACTGCTGTGTCTCTTCTTCGCTTGCCTGCACATGCTCCACGTTGAATTCGACGTTCGATTCAATCCGTTGAACAACCTCGCCATCCACCATGTCGAACCTAGTCCGCAAGGCTTCATGACGGGCAATCAGCTGACGAAAGGCTTGCTCCAGTCGCGTTTTATCCAAGGAACCTTCAATAATCAAAGCTCCTGGCATGTTGTAGCTAACCTCTCCGCCTTCCAGGTGACTCAGAACGTACATCCGTTTTTGCGCCGAGGAAACTGGATAATATGTGCGCTCCTCCGCAACAGGTATAGATACATACGTTTGCTGTGTCTGATCTTCTCCCATCACCTGTACCAGTTGCTCAATCGTCGGATATTGGAAAATATCTCGCAGGGCCAGCTTGTAATTCAGCTCCTGATGAATTTTCGCCATCAGTGTTGTGGCGCGCAGAGAATGTCCTCCCACTTCAAAGAAGTTATCCTTAATGCCTATCTGCCGATGATTCAAAACGCTTTGCCAAATACCTACCAGCTGCTCTTCCAGCAGTGTCCGCGGCGCAACGTACTCCGTACCTCCTTCGAGGCGCGCTTCAGGCGCAGGCAACGCTTTGCGGTCAATTTTTCCGTTCGGTGTCAGCGGGAAACGATCCAGCTGTACAACATACGTCGGGATCATATAACCCGGCAGTTTTGGCTGGAGTATGCTGCGCAGCTCTGGCAAATTCAGCGCCGCAGAGGCTACGACATACGCACACAGATCCTTGTCTCCGTCTTCATTTTCCCAGGCGGTGACTATGGCCTTCTCGATGCCGTCCACGGTCAGCAGCTGGGCTTCCACCTCGCCCAGTTCAATCCGGAAGCCCCGGATTTTCACCTGGTAGTCCATCCGGCCGATGAAGTCCACATTGCCGTCCGGCATCCACCGCGCCAAATCGCCTGTGCGATACAATCGTTCACCTGGTACATACGGATTGGCTACGAATTTCTCGGCTGTCAGGTCCGCACGGTTCAGGTAGCCGCGCGCTACCCCGGCTCCGCCAATGCATAGCTCGCCCAGTACGCCGATCGGCACTGGATTCAGCTGGCTGTCCACGATGTAGAAGCGTGCGTTCAGCCACGCTTGACCAATCGGCACACTGCCGCTGCTTGGCAGCTTCGACAGCTCTTCATCGTAGAAGCTGGAGTCAATCGCCGCTTCCGTTACCCCGTAGCTGTTAATAATGCGAATATCCGGGCCAAACCGTTCTTGCAGCACCCGGTAATCTGTCACGCTGCAGCTGTCCGAGCTGGTGATCAGCAGTTCCAGACTGCTCATGTCCAGTCCCTGTTCATGCACATGCTGCATAAACGGTACGATCAGGGCCGGGGTCGATTCGAACACTGTAATCTGATAATCATGAATCCAGCCATACAGACGGTTAAAATCAATCCGGTCGTCTTTCGGACAGATGACCATCGTTCCGCCATTATAGAGCGTCCGCGCGATATCCCCGACGAATACGTCGAAAGAGAAGCTT
>NZ_ASSB01000076.1:0-7615 GCF_000520755.1 Paenibacillus sp. 1-18 | reverse complement strand
GCCGCAGCAGGCGCTGGCGCTACCGACGCGGATGGACGCGCTACTGAAGTGGACGGAGCTGCTGGTGCAGCGGCTTTGGCGGAACCTGCGGCTTCAGCCGGGATCGACGCAGCTGGCGCGGACGGGGCTGGTGGGGCCGGTGTCTTAACCGACGCAGATGCTGCTGGTGCTGGCACCTGAGCCGGGGCCGCAGCGGCCGGATTGGCAACGTCCGGCTGCGTCGCTTCTGCTGGAGCGGTCACAGCGGGCGCTGCGGCTGCGGCCTGCGCTACGCTCAAAAGTGTGGCTGCAATGCACAGCGCGGATAGCTTCGTATTTATTTTCATCTTAATATACACCTCCATTAATATATGCCTGCATAGACTGCACACCTTTCTATTATAAGAATTCTGCTGTGCAATTAGGTTGCTAAATTGTTTCTATTTTCCTTTATTTGCTCATTCGGCACGAAGTTTGTCCGTATCTGCCCTGCACGGCTCATCTGACTGCTTTACCCGCTTTGCCTCCATATCTTCCAAGGATTGCGACAATTGCTTAACAGATCGGTCAAGCTGCTCCAATCTGCGACTGAGGGTGACAAGGATATATTTTAACAGAATCAGACTTAATGCAGTAGGGAATCCGACATTGGTTACGAGCTCAATCATGCCTTCGGTCGCCAGAGAAGTCACTATCCCGCCTCCTTTTTCATGTGTATATTCTCTTAATAAGAACTAATGTTCCCATTTTTAATCAGGATCATACGTTCTCTTTCTATAGGTATAACAAAGCATAATAAAAAGAGCTCCGATCAACTCCGGAGCCCTTATTCGTTTTCTGTCCATTCGTATTTCATTTTGGCCTTGTAATCAAGGAGTGTATATATTGGGCTGCAGGAGCTTGGACATCCCTTCTCCCAGATAAAAACTGGTGTGTGGCGGCTGATTATAGGCTACGTTCTGCCAGGCCACACTTAACCGATACACTGGATCATGCATAAGTGTATAGAATCGGTGCTCTGACTCGTATGGTGTTGTGTAAATTCGTAGTGCCGAATTGTCGCTTTTGCGCCAAATTACTTCCTCGCGCCAGTCGCCGAACAGATCAGCCTGCAAGGACGGTGTACCTTTCGTTCCGTTATTGGAGCTGGTTCCTGTCGCGGTAAGCAAATTGGAAGTGGTCGAGTTGGTATAGTTCCACTTGTCGATTTTACCTTCGCTTGACGAGGTATGATCCAACAGTTCACGCAGCAGGTCGCCATCCCACCAAATTCCAAAGTTAATGGAGGACGGTAGCGCATTTGTAACAAGCGCTCCTTTAGCTGAACGCAAGCCGATCCCCGGCGCCCATTGCTCGTTCCCTTTGGTACGCGGATCAATGTCTGCGGACATGCCTCTGCCGGTATCCTTGCCTGTATTTACGCCCCATAAAATGTTGCCGTTACGCGGATCGTACATGGCTGCGCCATAGGTGGCGTTCTTGTCCTCATTTACCTTAAACACTTCATAGCCTGAACGATCCGGGTCCAAATCTCCGACATGAAGTGCATCGCCGTGCCCCATTCCCGTGTTAGCCAGCTTCGCTCCGTTATCGTCCACCACCAGCGAGCCATACACGATCTCATCCTTATCATCCCCATCCACATCCGCCACGCTCAGGCTGTGGTTTCCCTGTCCGGCTGTCCCGGCATTGGTCGAGCTGTTGCTGTCAAAGGTCCAGCGGCGACTCAAGCTTCCATTACGCCAGTCATACGCGACCAGCACCGTCCGGGTGTAATAGCCCCGTGCCATCACAATGCTGGGCCGCACCCCATCCAGATAAGCAACCCCGGCGAGAAAACGATCCACACGGTTGCCGTAATTATCTCCCCAGCTGGATACCGATCCGCGTGGCGGCACATAATCAATCGTGCTAAGAGCTTTACCTGTATTGCCCGAGAATACGGTCAAGAACTCGGGACCTGCCAAAATATAACCATTGACGTTGCGATGGTCCGCCGAAGCGTCGCCCATTTTTACACCTGTGCCATCCACCGTGCCGTCTGCTGTTTTACATACAATTTCCGCTTTGCCGTCACCATCAAAATCATAGACAAGAAATTGCGTATAATGTGCTCCAGCGCGAATGTTCCGTCCCAGATCAATTCGCCATTTGCGTGTTCCATCCAGCTCGTAGCCGTCCAAAAATACATTTCCCGTATAGCCGGATTGCGAATTATCCTTGGCATTGGAAGGGTCCCATTTTAACACAATCTCATACTCGCCATCCCCATCCAAATCCCCTATGCTGGCATCATTGGCCTGGTACGTGTAGCTCACATTATCCGGAGTTTTACCGCCCGCAGGCTGCTGGATGGGAACGTCCAGATTGTTGCTGCTCCATACCTTTACCACAGGGGAAGCAGCCTGCTCTGTTCCATTCACCACGGCACGAACCGTATACGAGGATGAGGTTGTACCTGCCTTGTCCAAATAATTGGTTCTCGATGTAATCGGCGTATCATTCACCTTGCTTGTCCCTCTGTACAGATTAAAGCTGACCGAATCTGCTTCCGTGCCCAGCAAACGCCAGCTCACAAGTACGCCCTCCGGCACCTTGACCGCCACAGCTCCCCGGCTCAGCTTTTCCATTTGCCTTGTTGAGGCAGCGGAGACCTGGCTATCCATCGGAGTGACCATTCCACACAGCATGACACCGAGACAGAGCAACGCAGTATGCCGAAACCTTTTGTTCATGAATCAATGGCTCCTTTCTGGTTTGTTTTTCAATAAATTTATTTTATCTGACTGATAAGTTATTGTTGTTTAAATTTTATGGTAGCGCTTACATAGAAGTAAAGGGACGAATTCGTCCTTGTCCTTTTTGTTCACAAATCCGAGCTAATGCTTTAAAAATCAGAGGTCCATGAATAATCGTTCTTCATCCGCAATGCTTTGGATATCCTCCGAGCTGATGCTGATATATTGATAGCCTTCCGCCTGCTGCTTTTTTAATGCCAGCTCCTTCATAAAACGCGGACTGCCCTCTCCAGCATCCTCGTCGTAAACGAGCAACAAACCGTCTGTTTTGCGGAAAAGCAGTTCATCCCGTGCCTTGAGCTGCCATATCCCCTGATAAGGCTGACGGCTGACAAAGCCCACGTAGTCAACTGCGTTACAAATTTGCTGAAAGTACTCCTTTTTCTCTTCCTTCCACTTTTCCTCCATATTTTGATAAGCTGCCAGTATAGAGCATTTTAGGCGGGGATACTGCTGTTTTAGAGCAATAGCTACCTCACAGGCCCACAGGTCCACCCCATATTGGCCGGGAGTAATCACCCATTCCAGTCCTTCTTCAATCAGAGGAATGAGCCTGCCTGCAATCGCCTTTTTGATATATGGAATGCCCTCGTGCTTTTGACTGAAAATATTCAATTCATGGGCACGGTAGCCCGAAACGAGCAAATTTTTCATCATCTCAACGTCCTTCTCGAATGATCATAACAGTTATTGTACCATTTCAAAGGAAGTCACTACATTAAAAAAGACAAACCTCATTTCCATTTACGGTGGAAGAGATTCGTCTTTTTGAATTCACTATTTTGCGCGCACATCTTGAATTCTAATGTTGCCACTAAGTATGCCTGCATCACTAATGAGCTTGAACGATGGATAGTTGGGGTCTGCCTCAAGCCGCATTCTGCTATCGAACTGCTGCTCCTGCTGTCGGTCTACCCAAAAAGAATAGGGCTCGGATTGAACTATTCTATCAGTTGCATTCGCTGTTGTAATAACCTGGATGACAATGACGCCGTTGCATCCGCAGCCTTCTGTATCATAAAACAGCTTAAACATTCCCGGTCTTCCTGACAGAGCACTGTCCAGCCTTTCCACTGACAAGGGGTCCAGCTCTAAATGTATGTTCATGAGACGATCGCTCTCCTTTATTAATGAGATATTTGGAACTGTCAGCTCCAAAAAGAAAAAATTTAAACTATATGTACATTATAGCCATGTTTTTCGAGGTATCAATGTGACTGCACTCACTGCTATACATGAACCCTCTCTATTCCATTTTGATAGTATACAAAAAAGGTGCAACCCCTCCGTATGTTGATGGGTTACACCTTTATATGAATGCCTTGTCCTCAAGGGAGAGGTATTTCAGACAAGTCTACCGATTATGGCGTATGAATGCTTACAAATTGATAGGCCCCTTTTGGATACGCATTCCACTCATCCGGCTGATTGTAGACAGGCGATCCATAGGATATCCCCGGCTTACGGACGAACGTTCCACCTTGCGGTGTAAACTGTTCATGCGAATTTGGATTTCCTAATACATCCACCACTTGTCCTTGGTATTTCAAAACGTATGCAACGGTATTAAATTCGTTCGGGTTGTAGAAATTACCCTCATCATTAAAATACCAAGCAGGCGTAATATCCATGAAATCATAAAAGATACTGTCAATGATCAAGTATGGCATGGCAGGATAAAGCGGATTAATGGGTATCGTGGTCACATTCATACGGTTTGTATTCTTCATCCATTGATGAACTTCCAGTGAATAATTTTCTCCTCTGTGGGAAGGATCTCCATCCCCGTTATAATACAATTGCAACACAATCCGTCCATCCCCGCCATCTACAAATTGCGAGAAATATACAGCAGGCGCTTGCTGTGGGTCCTGCTGAACCTGAAATACAGCAGCCCTCCCATCTGTTCCTACCACCCATACCAGCACGGGGTCCGGGGAAAGGGCAATCGTCGTGCCCAAGTGATCTACAGGTCCAGTGAATGTTGAGGATGGGGTCCCTCTATACACTAGAAATTCCGATTGTCCCGGGAAGTAGCTGGACAGGTCGACCGTTCTGTACGGCAACCCGTATTTAACCCCTATCGGAGTGATGCCACCGGAAATCAGTTCAGCGTTGCGTACATTAAACGTATATTGGACAGAGCCACCCTTACCATCCGTGGCTGTAATGGTCATAGCAGCAAGACCGCTGCCTGTGCCTGGAGCCAGTGTTAAGCTGCTGCCTTGAAGCGATACACTCACCAAAGTCGGATCACTGGAGCTAACCGTAAACTGAAGCTCATCCCCATCCTCATCGCTGAACAGTTGCTGCAGATCATAATCCCTTTGCTGTGTAACTCCAGGGCTCAACACCTGCTCGTTTATAGCTGAGATGACTTGAGGAGCATGATTGAGCTGCGGCATGCTAACGATAACCGGGAAAGTCGCTCCCTCTGCACGTCCGTACTGATCATACACACTGAGTGTTACACTGGTGGTTCCTACACTGACCGGGTTTAGCTGCAGCTTCTGACCGTTCATATGGGCCGTAGCAATACCCGGGTCATACGTGTCCGCTGTCACAGAAAGAGAAGCCAGGTCCCAATTCAATAGGAACGGCGACAGATCCAGTTCTGGTGCAGGATTTTCCAATTGAAGCAATTGCTCAGGGATAGCTGCAATCACTGCATTTTCTAATAGATGAACCTGTAAGTCTGTGCTAATCTCTCCGCCTCTGCCGTCTGTAGCAGTAATCGTAATGATTGTACTGCCGGCAGCCAGCCCATGAATGACAAGCTGATCATTTTGAAGCATAGCATCAGCTACAGCCGGGGCAGAAGAACTGATTTCATACCTGAGCGAATCATGGTCCGGGTCTGCAAAAATGGTGGACAGATCCACTGTGCCGTCAGCCTTGCCTAAAATCAGATGTACAGCGTTGGGTACATGGGTTACCACCGGGCTGCTATTGGGGATTGGCAAAACCGTGACGATCAAGGTAACGGTGGCTGTTCCCCCCTTGCTGTCGTCTGCCGTCAAGGTAATGCTGGTACTCCCCGGTTGCAGCGATTGCAAGGTAAGCTGGTGGCCTGTGATGGAAGTCTGCACGATGGACGTATCCGCGCTGGCCGCTGTGAATACCAACGGATCGCTATCTGCATCCGTAAATACCGCCCCGAGGTCCAGCATTGAATTCGGCTGACCCAAAGTTACGGTTAACGGTTGAGGCGTCTGTCCTTGCGGAGCATGGCTCGGAGCGCCCTGAACCGTCAAATTGAAATCAATCTGCTTTTGCCCTGTGCTGCCGTCCTCCCCTTGCTGTCCGTCATTCGCAGTGACATGAACGATTGTGCTGCCCGCATGAAGCGGACTGAGACGCAATTCATCTCCCGCAAGCACCGCCGACGCTACAGCAGGATGATCAACAGTAACCTGATACGTTAAGGCGGCATTTTCCGGGTCCTGAATATAGTCGTTCAAATGCAGTACAGCATCGGACTGTCCCACAGTAAGATTCTGAGCTGGTATACCTGTAGATACAGGCAGGCCATTCACGGTAATCTTGAAGGTGGACGATATCCTTTTTCCGCGTCCATCATTAGCCGATACACTGATGGATGCTTTGCCGACACTGACAGGCGTAAGCTTTAAGGTATTGCCTGACACAGATGCCCGTACCACGCCGGATTGAAGAGAAGCGGCCGAAAAGGTCAAAACATCCCCGTCCGGGTCGGTAAAGAATTGACGCAAATCGTATAATTGCTCACCCGTGCCTTCCGTAATTACACGCTCGACAGAAGCGTTCACAACCTCCGGTGAGCGGTTAGCAGCGCTGGATGAGCCTGATGAGCCTCCAGAAGATGAAGATGTACCTGTTACGCTTGTGACAGCTAAACCCGTAACCGCATTGGAAGCTACTCCGGTCCCGAGTGTGAGGGCGGATACCTGTATATTTCCACTCACATTGACCGTAGCTGCCGGATTGCTGACTTGCAGGTTTTCAATACTCCCCGTATTTTTTAATTGCAAGGCTCCTGTCCCACTGACGGTCAACTGCTGGATCGTGCTGTTGCCTGTCATTTCAACGGACTGACTGCCAGTTACTTGAACGGTTGGAACCGTCCCCTGAAGACTGACGTTGTCCGTCCCTTCATTAATATTCAGCTGTGACAATGAAGCAGCCGTGCCTACTTCAATGCTCGCATTGGATTGTACGTTCATAACAGTCGCGCTTGCCGTGCCGCTGAGTACGACATGAACCTCAGGCTTTGTGACATCCATTTGCGTCAAAGTCGAGCTATCAAATACGACTGTATTGTTATCTCCGCCGTTAATCTGGGTCTGTCCCTGCACCTGTACATCCTGTGCATAAAAATCCTGCTGCACCCGGGCATCCACCGTTAGCTGCTGCTCCACTTTCAGATGCAGCACCGATGTAAAATCCCCGGCGACTACCAAATCTCCGTTCAGGGTGGAACCGTGCCCATCCAGCACAACATTCCCACTGAACTCCGCTTCACCGTTACCAGCCGGAGTCCCGCTGCTGCGAAGCTCCAGCCAAGTAACCTTGTCCACCGTCCGGCCTGTGGCATGGAAACGGATGCCTGCGCCACGCAACGCGGCCTGATTATCCGCGTGAAAAATGCCGCGCAGCGGCTCTGCCACGTCATAAGCGATGCCATTGATCCGTATCTGCTGGCCGTCGATTCCCTGGAGCTGCGAGGCACGCTCCTGCGGAAACAGGGCAGATACGAGCAGGCTGGCCGCATCTACGCGGCTTACCGAGTCTTTGGCGTGAAGGCTTCCGCCAAATTCGCTCATCAGCCCGTCACTGAGCGCCGCCCGAATCAGCCGGGC
>NZ_ASSB01000075.1:0-12289 GCF_000520755.1 Paenibacillus sp. 1-18 | reverse complement strand
CTGCATAGGAATTCAGCTTTTAGAGACAATAAGCTTGATGAGTCGGATAAATTCTTTGGCATCCTGTTCGTCCAGCCTTCGAAGAATTTTCTCGCTCCATGCAACTCCTTCGTTGTACCTGTCAATCATAAATTGCTTGCCTGAATCCGTAATGAATACGATCACCTTGCGTTTGTCGTTGACATCCGTACGTCGTACAACCAATCCTTTCTTCTCCAAACTTTTCAGCGCCGTTGCTACCCGTCCCGTACTGACAGACAAGTATTCGCTCAAATAGCCCGAAGTAACCCCGTCCTGATGACTCAAAGCGATAAGAATCCCCATTTCACCACGGGAGAAGTGCACTCGTTCCTCTAATACCGGTTTGCGCGATTTGGCGATACACTCGAATAGTTCTGTTGCTGATGCTTTATAATCCATTGGCCACAACACCTTCTGGTTTTTATCTTATACTGTAAGATAATAATGATGTTCGGGTATAAAGTCAATTCGAGAAAATATGGAAAACCAAAAAAGGCGGTACATATGCGGCAAAAAATATTGTTGGGGAAGAAAAAACTCCTGAAAATTATCGGATACGATGATGTGGATCTTGCATCTCTTTATGAAAACTTAATCTTTAGCAAACATACATAACACCCATGAAATTATTCTCTTTTGTATCGATTACAAAGTTTGACTTTATTTATGTCAATTGGTTAACATAAACCTGAGAACAATTATAGAAGATTAGTCAATGTATGTGAGGTGATAGTATGAAAATGAAAGCGAAACCCAAATTAGAAGATGTTGCTAAACATGCCGGTGTTTCACCAACCACTGTTTCTAGAGTGTTGAATAACCGTGGTTATATTAGTGAAGAAACTCGAAAACGTGTTCATAATGCAATGGAAAAAATTAATTATTTCCCTAATGAAATGGCTAGGTCTTTATTTACAAAACAAAGTAATATTATTGGATTAATTTTTCCTACAGTAAGTAATCCCTTTTTTGCTGAGTTAATTTATAATATTGAAATTAAATGTGAAGAATTAGGCTATAAAGTATTTCTATGTAATAGCCTAAATAATATGGATAAAGAAAAAAAATATTTAGACATGCTCCAACGAAATCAAGTAGATGGAATTATTGTTGGAAGTCATAATAGAGGGATTTTTGAACAAGTTTCAACAAGCTTACCTATTGTTGCTGTAGATCAATATATTTCAAATTCAGCGCCAATTGTTTCATCTGACAATTATTTAGGTGGTAAATTGGCAACGGAACATTTGATTAAAAGAGGTTGTAAAAAGATTATTCATATTAGTGGGCCGAGCAGATTAGATACTCCTACACATTTACGAACCTCTGCATACAAGGATATAATGACAGCTTACGGTCTTAAGCCAATTATCTATGAAATCAATAAAACTTTTAATGCTAAAGAAAATCATAAAGTCATTTCGCAAGTTTTTCATGAAAATCCTGATATGGATGGTATTTTTGCAAGTGACGATATTATTGCTGCTAACATATATAATAAAGCTGTAAGAATAGGGAAAAATGTCCCGGAAGAGTTAAAAATAGTTGGTTTTGATGGAACAGAAGCAGTTAGAAATTTACTCCCACAATTAACCACCGTACAACAATCTATACCAGAAATGGCAGAAAGAGCAGTTATAATACTGGATAAGAAAATTAAAAATGAGGAAATTTCTTCTCATTTATGTAAGCCTCTAGATATCATACTTGTCGAGGGTGCTTCAACGACAAATGTTTTTGTAACCTAAAATTCCCCCCGTGATTACGGAATCAGTCTTTTAAGTAAATACACTAAATTTTCCAAAAAGCTACAGGTTAAAAATTAACAGTGGCTTTTTTGTTATTCTCTACCTAAAAGAGCAATATTAATTTTCTTTTATTTTAAAAAAACCCGTATGATAACCGCTTGACACATTGAGTGTCAAGCGGTTATCATACTTTCATAGTATACGTTTTCTTGATATCAGGATAAAAGAAAGATTTATGACAACCGTTTGACATGCAAAACGCTTTACATTTATATATGAATATGAAAACGCTTTATAGTTGTTGGTATCTCAGTGAAAGGATGTTTATATTATGGAATTTTTAAATAGAGTGAAAGCGGAATTAAGAGAAAATTTGAAAACGGTACCAATCATTCAACTTCCACAAGATTTGACTAAAACAAGACAAGTTCCCATTCCGTCTAATGCGAATTCGGAACACGTTAGAATTACTGAACGTTTTATCCCTGGTGGCGATGGACAAGAAATGTTGATTAAAATTTATGAACCAGTTCAGAGGAATAAAGAAGAATTACCTGCTGTTCTTTGGAGCCATGGAGGAGGATATGTGTTAGGTCATCCTAATGGTGAAGACAGCCTTTGTGAAAGTATTGTTCAAGCAGTCAATTGTATTGTGGTTTCACCAGATTACCGATTAGCCCCTGAGCATTCGTATCCCGCAGCTATTGAAGACTGCTATGCTACATTGGTATGGATGACGAGTGCAACAAATGAATTGAATGTTGATCCAATGAGGGTTGCAATCGGTGGAGGAAGTGCAGGTGGAGGATTAACTGCGGCATTGGCATTAATGGCACGCGATAGAAAGGGCCCGGTTATATGTTTTCAAATGCCATTATATCCAATGATTGATGATCGAAATATTACACCATCCAGCTACGAAATTACCGATATTCATGCGGTTTGGTTCAGGTCAAATAACATATCGGCTTGGGAAATGTATCTAGGGGATTCTGCTCATGGTGAAATCTCCCCATACGCAGCACCAACCCGCGCAAAGAATTTGGAAGGACTACCTCCGACCTATACATGTGTAGGTCAACTAGATCCTTTCCGCGATGAAACAATTGATTATGTTGCACGTTTAGCTCAAGCAGGAGTGGATGTAGAATTTCAATTATATCCTGGATGTTTTCATGCTTTTGAGCATATCGTCCCGGATGCGGAAATCAGCCAGCATGCCAAAAACGGGTACATTGAAGCACTTAGCAGAGCATTAAATGGTTAATTAGAGGAGGAGCCGAATTTGATACATGAAATTATTGATATACGTACACAACATTCAAAGTCTAAGTTATATACGTATATTTTAGATAACTCTCCAGAAATAGATAATACTCGAAAACGCCCTCTGGTCATTATATGTCCAGGTGGTGGATATGAGTTTACTTCTGATCGGGAGGCGGAACCTATAGCAATCAAAATGAATGCGATGGGATTTCATTCATGTGTATTAAGGTACAGTGTTCGCCCTGCTACTTTTCCAACAGCATTATTAGAACTATCTATGGCAGTTGCTCTTACTAGGAAAAAAGCAGAGGAATGGCATGTTGACATAAATAAAATCATTGTGGTTGGTTTTTCAGCTGGCGGCCACTTGGCAGCCAGTTTAGGAGTTTTTTGGAAAAGTAGTTTTTTATCGAAAGCCCTGGGAATCCCAAATGAAATGATAAAACCTAACGGGATTTTACTAAGTTACCCGGTTATTACATCTGGTACGTTTGCACACGAGGGTTCATTTAAAGCTTTGTTAGGTGATAACTATGATGAGCAATTACATCAAGTGTCATTAGAAAAATATGTTTCTTCCGATACTCCACCAACATTCTTGTGGCACACGTATACAGACGAGCCTGTTCCTGTCGAAAATAGTTTTTTATTTGCTAATGCACTTTTGAAGAATAAAGTAAGTTTGGAAATGCATATTTACCCGAATGGGGTGCATGGGTTGTCCCTTGGAACTGATGAAACTATGGCTTTAGATAATGAAAGGACCATTCAACCTGAAGTTTCCAATTGGATTAAAATGGCGGGACGCTGGATAAGTGGGCTCTAGATTAAAAGTAATAAAAGTTAAATAAATCCGGAGGAACTACATGTATAAGCTGGATGATAAAATCAATTTTCAAAATAAAAGGAATGACATCTTAACAGTCGGGGAAATTCTTATCGATATGATATCAACTGATTATGATGATCATTCTAAATGTAACACCTATCAGAAATTTTTCGGTGGATCTCCTTCTAATATTGCTGTTAATGTTAGTAGATTAGGGATTCATTCTCTCGTAGCATCAGCTTTAGGTAAAGATGGGATGGGAGTATTTTTAACTAACCAGTTACAATTAGCTGGTATTGATACTAAATGTGTTCAACAAGTAGACTATTCTACCAGTATGGTTGTTGTTTCGAAAAGCAAATCTACGCCAACTCCAATTTTTTATCGCGGAGCGGACTATTATTTAGCTTACACTCCTGAGCTTGAAGAAGCTGTAGATAATTCTAAGATTGTTCATTTTTCCTGCTGGCCAATCTCTATGAAGCCAGTTCGTCATACGATTGAAAAAGTTATAGAGCGTGCGAGAGAGAACAACGTTTTAGTATGTTTTGACCCAAACTATCATCCGAAAATTTGGCATAAAGGAGAAGATGGTGTTGAGTACGTAAAATCGATGTTCAAAAAGGTCGACATCGTCAAACCTTCAGAGGATGACGCAGAAAGATTGTTCGGAAAAGACACTCATGAAAATCAGGTTGAGAAGTTTTTAAAATTTGGGGCAAAGCTTGTTATTATGACCTTAGGTAAAGACGGGGCAATTGTCTCAAATGGAAAAGAAATCATTAAGTTAAATACATTAGCTACAGACGTAATTGATACGACAGGAGCAGGGGATGCTTTCTGGTCCGGATTTTATGCAGCTGTAGTGAAAGGCTATACGCTTAGGGAAGCGTTTACGTTAGGGTTTGCTGTAAGTGCTTATAAGTTAAAATATACCGGTGCAATCGTAGCATTACCAAAGCTTGAAGTAATAAAAAATATGTATGGATTATAGGAGGTGTCGCGAATGGCAGTGAAAAATCAGGTACAGTTAATTACCTACCCCGATTCTTTGGGAGGTGATTTAAAGACTCTTAATCAAGTACTTCTAAATTATTTTACGGATATTTTTAAAGGAGGAGTGCATATCCTTCCACCGTTTCCCTCTTCAGGAGACCGTGGATTTGCTCCATTATCCTATTTAGAAATTGAACCGGCCTTTGGGACTTGGAAGGATATTAAAGCTATTGGCGAAAACTTTGATGTTTTAGTAGATTTGATGGTTAATCATATATCTAGACAATCTGAATATTTTCAGGATTTTCTAAAAAAAGGAAGGAAATCTGAATATGTAGATTTGTTTATTACATTAGATAAGGTTTGGGAAGATGGAAATCCTGTTCAGGATGACATTAATAAAATGTTCCTACGACGTTCCCTACCATATTCTACTTTTACAATTGCGGAAACTGGTGAGGAAGAAAAGGTATGGACGACATTTGGAAAGACGGATCCTTCAGAACAAATTGATTTAGATATTAAGTCAAAAAGGGTAAAACAGCTAATTACGGACTTCTTTTTAAACTTTAAGGAAAATAATGTGAAGATTGTCCGTCTGGATGCGGTTGGCTATGTTATTAAAAAATTGGGGACAAGTTGTTTTTTTGTAGAACCCGAAATCTATGAGTTCCTTGATTGGGTCTTAGAACTGGCTAAGTCATTAGATATCGAAATATTACCAGAAGTTCATTCACATTACACTATCCAAAATAAGCTGTCCGAGCATGGATGTTGGATCTACGATTTTATTTTACCTTATCGAATTTTGGATACTTTAATCAATAAATCTAGTATAGCTCTTATTGATTATCTTAAGAATCGACCACATAATCAGTTTACAATGCTGGACTGCCATGACGGTATACCAGTAAAACCAGACTTAGATGATCTTATTGATACAACAGAAGCTAGAAAATTGGTAGATGTTTGCCTCCAAAGAGGTTCAAACCTAAGTCTAATTTTGTCAGACGAGCATAAGTCGGAGGATGGATTTGATGTCCATCAAATCAGATGCTCATACTACTCCGTACTAAATAATGATGATGATGCCTATATTTCAGCGAGAGCGATTCAATTCTTTACTCCAGGGATACCTCAGGTGTATTATGTAGGACTATTAGCTGGGGAAAACGACTATGAAAGAGTTAGAGAAACAGGAGAAGGTAGAGAAATCAACCGTCACAACTATAGTCTTATGGAGATTGAAAAATCTCTAGAAAAAGAAGTAGTCAAAAGATTATTAAAGCTTATTCGATTTAGAAACGATTATGATGCCTTTAATGGGGAGTTCAAGGTATTAGAATCCAACAAAGATGAAATTTATCTGTCCTGGCAAAAGGATAAGAAGCGTTGTACACTTTATATCGATTTTAAAACGAACAGGCCTGTTATCGATTATATTGATCGAGATGGTAAAGATACTCAATATTATGTATAACAAGTTAAATAGATAATGATTAATGAGACATCCGTACTATTATAAAAGTTTTTTAAACCGCTTTCAATTAATAATTTGGAGGGGTACTAAAAATATTATTTATTTTCGATGAAGATAAAATTAAATCATTAAGAATTTAAGGATGTATAAATTACAGGGGGGTTTATAATGTCTGAAACAAAAAAAATACCAAAGTTAAGATGGCTTTACTTTTTACCTGTATTATTTCTAATGTGCTTTTTTTCATTTGTAAGTAACTCACTTCTAAGCATTGCCCTACCTGGGGGAATGCTGAAGGATTTAGGTTTTGCTGCAAGCGTTGCTGGGATTGCGGGTGGAGTCGCGGGTATTGGAGGTATGATTTTACAGATCTCCGGTGGACACATTGCTCAAAAAGGAAAACTCAAAAAATTTCTTGGCTTTTCAACGATATGCTGGAGCGTAATAACTATTCTACAAGGGTTTGTTACAAACGGTTGGCAACTTATAGTACTCAGATTTTTACTTGGTGTTGCGGAGGGAGCTATTGTACCAGGCATCATGACTCTTTTACCCTATTGGTTTCCAGAAAAGGATGGTGAAAGAAGTCGAGCTATAGCCGTTGTGTTTACTGCCTCCGGCATTGCAGCAACACTTACTGGACCAATCGGTGGATTCCTGATAGCAATGTTCAATTGGCAAATGATGTTTATGATTTTAGGTGTTATTAGTTTAATAATTGGTGGAATATGGTTTGCTGTAATGTATGACAGACCAGAACAAGCTAGATGGTTAAGCAAAGAAGAAAAAGAATATATTACTACAACCATTCAACAGGAACAGAGTGCTTTAATGAAAGATGCGGGCAATAATGTAAGTGGGGATAAGCTTCTGCCTATTTTAGGTTATCTATTAAGAAATAAGTATAGCTGGGTTTTGAGTATCGTTGGCTTTTGTGCGGTATTCGGTCAGATCGGATTTTTTACTTGGATGCCAACAGCTATTCAGTCTGTTACGCATGCAGGTATTGGTAATGTAGGATTATTAAGTGCACTTCCATCGATTGCTGCTATTTTAGGATTGGCAGTATGGTCTAAATTAACAGCGAAAATAAAGCAGCGCCGCCTTAGCACGGGGATACCGCTACTGTTGTTTGCTATTGCTCTAGCTATTTTAGGTCTTTTTTCTAATAGTACAAATGCTGCTTTGTACATCGTTTTAATGTGTGTAGCTGGCTTTTTTATACAGGCTTTTATGCCTAGTTTTCATACAATACCTACTCTTATTTTCTCCAAAGAAGTTGAAGGTGCAGCTAGGGGGCTAACAGGATTTACTTCAGCATTTGGTGGATTTGCTGGTCCTTATCTTGCTGGAATTTTTATTTCAATCTCAGGTTCGCAAAAAGGAGCTATGTATGTTATGGCATTAATATTGTTCGTAGGGATGCTAGCATCTTTCATTCTTCCTAAGAATCTTGGTTTAGAAGCACAAGGTGAAAATAATCATAAAGCAGCCTGACTTTCTATTAAAAAATCCAAGAAATAATATATCAAATGAATAGTGTTAGTGATACATTCCAGCTTTAATAAATAGGAAAGGAATGTATCACCCTTATATTTATTAAAAGTCATGTTAATGAAAGTAGGAATAATAATGAATGTACAAGAAGTTATTGAGGCAATTCTCTCAGATTCATGTGGCGATATGAGACTTGAAAAAACAGGTGATCAGTTAATATGCGGGAATCCTAATACTGAGGTCCGAGGAATTGTCACAACGTTTATGGCAACGATAGACGTTATTAAGCGTGCTATTGAAGACGGGGCAAATATGATCATTACACATGAACCCACTTTTTATACGGGAAGGGACGAGCTGGATTGGCTCGAGGATGACCCGTTATATCTTGCAAAGAAAAAGCTAATCGAAGAAAACAATATTGTAATTTGGCGGTACCATGATTATATGCATATGGCGAAAACGGATAGAATTTATGATGGCCTTCTGAAAGAAATTGGCTGGGAACATAATTTGCAGGAGGAGAACCAACCTTTCATATACAAAATTAATGAAGTTACTTTGGCTGAACTCGCCAGATTTTTTAAACAGAAACTATCAATGGATGTTATTCAAATTGTCGGCAACCCTGAAATGAAATGTTCAAAGGTCGGGGTACTAGTAGGTGGAGGAAGCTTAGGTTTAGGCAGAGAACAAATGCCAATGGAGTTAATGAGAAATCATAACTTGGATGTTATGGTTTGTGGCGAAATTACAGAATGGACATTGTGTGCTTATGTCAATGATGCAACAATGCTCGGAATGGATAAGGGAATGATTGTGATTGGCCATGAGCGTAGTGAAGAATCCGGCATGAAATATATGGCAGAATGGTTGAAGCCTTTGGTCAAGAACATTCCTGTCACTTTTATTGATGCGAAAGAACCGTTCCTTTATTTATAAACCTCGACTTCATTAAAAAATTTAGACATTAGGAGTGAATCAATTGGCCATATCACAAGTTAATTTTTACTCAAAGGCTTTAAAAAGGGAAGTTACATTTAATGCACTCTTACCGCTAGACCGCACTGACATGTTTGGGCATGGAAATACTGAGGAGCGCCCATTTAAATCCCTTTATCTTTTACATGGATATTCTGGTAATTATATGGATTGGCTTAGTCTTTCAAGAATTCGGGAACTATCTGATAAATATAATATAGCTGTGTTTATGCCGTCAGGTGAAAACAATTTTTATTTGGATGACAACGATAAAGGTGAATTATTTGGTGAATATATTGGAAATGAATTGGTGACGTTTACGCGGAAAATGTTTCCTCTATCCACTAAGAGAGAGGATACCTTTATTGGTGGATTATCAATGGGCGGATATGGAGCCATTCGCAACGGATTAAAGTACGCTGGTAATTTCAGTCGTATAATTGCCTTGTCCTCCGCAATCATAACTTACAGAATAGCGGGAATATCTACCGACTATAAAGATGAAGTGGCAGACTATAAATATTATAGAAGAGTTTTTGGTGACTTAAATGTGCTTATGGGCAGTGATCAAGATCCGGAGGCACTCGTCCTTAAATTAATAAAGACTAAAGTGGAAATACCCGAAATATATATGGCATGTGGAACTGAGGACTTCTTGTTAGATGTAAACCAAAAATTTCATGATTTTTTAGTCTCAAAAAAGGTAAATGTCATTTATAGAGAAACAAAAGGGGGCCATACGTTTGATTTCTGGAATGATTATATTGAAAAGGCTATATTATGGGCTACCCATAATAGTGAAAATTGAGTAAAAAAACTCTATTAAAATGACGGATTGTCAAGCCAAGTGCGACAGTTCTTCTGAAAAGGATTCGTGAGCGGCCTTCCAGCCCAAGTATTTTCGTGGTCTGTGGTTGATGAGGTCTAATGCTTGTGCCAGGGATTCATGTGGAAACCAATAAAAAGTATAAGTTTGGTAAAAAATATATTAAAAAGAAAAAGACCCATTCTTGGAGTGGGTCTTTTTCTTTAATCTGGGTTTATTAAATTTCGCTGTGATGCGTTGGAGAAATTTCTCCATTACCTGGAGGTATAGGAACAATCACAATAGCCGCTGCCATGATACTTGCCAATATCAGTGCCAAAAACTTTTTACTCATCATCTTCGCCTACTCCTTAAATTGATTTTCCATTTCACTGTCGTTTCATCCGTTTCCTGCACCCAGCTTAAATCGGCATATTTTTTTAAAACCTGTTGTATAGTCTTTTTTGGCATCACAGACCTCTGCTTGAATTAAATGAGCAAACGCCCAGTATACAAATGCAGGATAGAACCTTTTACTGTTTTCATCAATATGTATTCACTAAAGCCCTTAATGCATCCAATTGGTCAGTCTCGTCCAGTCGTTCCATGTAATATTCAAATTGAAGAAAGACGTCTCCGGGAAATCGGAAACGTCTTTCTTATCGCTGCTGGAGCTGGACAACAAAACTTTATTGCCCGTAAAGGAGACTCTCTTATCCATGTTCTCTCTGGGGTGATTTGATGCGCTGATCCGTCCCTTCTTCTGTGCCCGGTGGTCGATTTCGCAGCCCAAGTACAACAAACCAGCTTATAATCGCAATGGCGGCCATGATGACAAACAGGGAATGCAGACTGTTTTCCAATACAGAACGCAGTAATCCCGCTGTCTTGTCACTCAGATGTTGTGAAGTATGAGGTGCAAGCAGGCCATTAATATCCTCCTGTGTAATGCCCTGCTGCATAAGCTGTCCATCTGCTGTCTGGGCGGCAATGTGATAATTCAGCCATGAACCAAAGGCTGCAACTCCTATCGTTTGTCCCAGCGTTCGCAGGAACGTATTCAATGCGGTAGAAGCACCGCGCAGCTGGAACCCGACCGAGGACTGGGCAATAATCGTAAACACGGTCATCGAGAAGCCAAAGCCCAATCCGTACAATAATGTAGACAAAAAGAGCAGCCAGATCGGCGCCGTTTCCCCCATCAAGGTCATGACGAAGGCCCCTAATACAATCAGGGTCAGCCCGATCAACGAGGTTCGACGAGAGCCTAGTGTCAGTAAAATGCGCCCTCCGATCATGGAGCCAAACAGCCAGCCGACCGACATCGGGGCGAGGGCCAGACCGGATGAAGCGGCATCGCCACCGTGTACGCCTTGAATCCATAGGGGCAGATAGCTGGTCAGCCCGATAAGCAGGGTGCTGACCAGAAGCGCTGCGGCACAGGAAAAAGCGATATCCCGTACCCGGAACAGCTTCAGAGGCACCATTGGTTCCTGAGCGCTTTTTTCAATAACTAAAAACAGAATCAGGAACAAAATAGCTACGGCAGCCAAGGCCAGCAATTCAGGAGAAGCCCAGCCGATGTACTGCCCGCCCAGCGCCAATACGAGCAAAAGGGCCGTCATCCCGATGGTAAAGGTAATTGCCCCGGGCACGTCGACGCGCGCAACGCGCTTGCTTACCTGTTCCCGCAGGTAACGGGCAATGAAGAACATCGCCAGCAGACCAAAGGGAATATTGAAGCCGAAAATCCATTCCCAGCCAAAATAAGTAACCACGTAACCGCCCAGGAGAGGTCCGATCAAGGAAGAAATCCCCCATACCGAGCTGATCATTCCCTGGACCTTGCCGCGTTCCTCCATCTTGTATATATCTCCGATGATGGTAAAGGTAACGGGAATAACACCGCCCGCTCCAATCCCTTGAATAGCTCGGTACACAATAAGCTGCTCCATACTGCCAGCCAGCATACACAGCAAAGATCCAAGCACAAACAACGAACAGCCAACCAGAAAAATTGGCTTACGGCCAAATAAATCGCTAAGCTTACCGAAAATAGGCGTGGTTACAGCCATCGTCAGTAAATATGCCGTAAAAATCCAGCTGAGCAAATTCACACTGCCCAGTTCACTAACAATAGTCGGCCCTGCTGGACCGATAACCGTCCCTTCAATCGCGGCCAGAAACGTCGCCAACAGAACACCTGTCAGTACAAGGCCACGCTTCATGGGTTTATCTTTTCCCAAGCAAATCACAAATCCTTTCCTTATATAAGCTGTGTTGTACCTATGCGATTCGCCTGCACAGAATCGGCATTACCCACACTGCATAATCGTAAACAGGCGGCCTGAATAGGCCGCCTGTTTGTTAAGATGTATATAGATTATTGTCTACATCCACTCAATTTTTGTCAACTGTAATTGCATGATAAATCTCACTATTTTCCAATTTATAGAGATGTCCCTCTTCCATATGCAGAACATGGCTGGCAAAGCTTTCGACCACCTGCATATCGTGGGTGATGATCAGGAAGGCTGCACCTTCGGCAGACTGTTGTGCGCACATACGGAGCAGAATGTTCGCTCCTTCATAATCCGTTCCGGCGGTGGGCTCATCCAAAATGTACAGTTTTTTCGGCAGGATAAACTGCGCCGCTACGCTCA
>NZ_ASSB01000074.1:0-1057 GCF_000520755.1 Paenibacillus sp. 1-18 | reverse complement strand
AGCCCTGTAGTTCAAAACTGGTTCCCTCCGAGACGGATCCCGAGTAGTGCGGGGCACGTGAAACCCCGTATGAATCCGGCAGGACCATCTGCCAAGGCTAAATACTCCCTGGCGACCGATAGTGAAGCAGTACCGTGAGGGAAAGGTGAAAAGCACCCCGGAAGGGGAGTGAAATAGATCCTGAAACCGTGTGCTTACAAGAAGTCAGAGCCCGATCTATGGGTGATGGCGTGCCTTTTGTAGAATGAACCGGCGAGTTACGTTCCCGTGCAAGGTTAAGGTGAAGAGCTGAAGCCGCAGCGAAAGCGAGTCTGAATAGGGCGAATGAGTACGTGGACGTAGACCCGAAACCGGGTGATCTACCCCTGTCCAGGGTGAAGGTGCGGTAACACGCACTGGAGGCCCGAACCCACGCATGTTGAAAAATGCGGGGATGAGGTGGGGGTAGCGGAGAAATTCCAATCGAACCCGGAGATAGCTGGTTCTCCCCGAAATAGCTTTAGGGCTAGCCTCGGAAAGAAGAATCGTGGAGGTAGAGCACTGATTGGGTGCGGGGCCCGCAAGGGTTACCAAGCTCAGTCAAACTCCGAATGCCATGGATTTAGTTCCGGGAGTCAGACAGTGAGTGCTAAGATCCATTGTCAAAAGGGAAACAGCCCAGACCATCAGCTAAGGTCCCCAAGTGTGTGTTAAGTGGGAAAGGATGTGGAGTTGCACAGACAACCAGGATGTTGGCTTAGAAGCAGCCACCATTGAAAGAGTGCGTAATAGCTCACTGGTCGAGTGACTCTGCGCCGAAAATGTAACGGGGCTAAACACACCACCGAAGCTATGGCTTGATGCTTTGCATCAGGGGTAGGGGAGCGTTGAATGCGGGTTGAAGGTGTACCGGAAGGAGCGCTGGACTGCATTCAAGTGAGAATGCCGGTATGAGTAACGAAAAGATCTGTGAGAATCAGATCCGCCGAAAGCCTAAGGGTTCCTGAGGAAGGTTCGTCCGCTCAGGGTAAGTCGGGACCTAAGGCGAGGCCGATAGGCGTAGTCGAAGGACAACAGG